>NZ_JBHTJS010000073.1:0-979 GCF_042676125.1 Oceanisphaera ostreae | reverse complement strand
CGCTTCGCTTCTTCATACACCTGCGTCCGTTTCGCTAGCCGCGCTTGGTCACCGCCACGATGCCTATCTGCTGGCGTGACGAAGTTAATGCCGCTGTGCAGATGCTGTTCGTTATATCCTTGCTCGAACGCGAGCATCCACTCTCGCACGATAGTCAGCGAGCCGAAGCCTTTCACTGGCCATGCCGGGCAGTATTTTACCGTCCGGAACATCGATTCTGAGAACGGGTTATCGTTGCTCACTCGAGGGCGGCTGTGAGACATCAGCATGCCCAGCTCGGCAAGCCGAGATTTGAGTACATAAGACGTCATTGGTGCGCCATTGTCAGAGTGCAACACCGGCGGATATTGCCAGCAACCTTCTCGGTAAATGGCACGTTCAACCAGCTGCTTAGCAAGTTCGCCAGATTCCACCTCATGGACTTCCCATGCCACTATTTTACGGCTGTAAATGTCCATAATCAGGTACAGATACCAATGTTGGCCACGTACGAGAGAAGGACAGTAGCTAATATCCCACGTCCATACTTGGTTCGGCCCGGTGGCCGTAAAGCTGGTTGGCGGTATCACTTTGCGCGCGACTTTCGTACGACCTCGATGGTTCTGTTGCTGGTACCGTTTTAACACGCGATAAAACGTAGATTCCGAGCCCAGATAAATCCCTTTATCAGCCAATAATGGCACTATTTGTGACGGTGGTAAGCTCTGGTATTCTTCTTGATTGCAGGCATCAAGAATGGCGGATTCCTCAGCATCAGTGAGAGCGTGAGCCTGTATAGCCGACTCAGCCAAGGGCCGACGATCTTCAGTCACAGCCCCGTCTACAGCCCGCCACCGCTTCAGGCTGCGCTCGCTCAGCCCCATAAAGCTCGCTACTTTATAGCGTGCTGCACCCGCACTCACAGCCTCATCAAATAACGCTAACAGCCTTGTACGATCATCCAGTGAGGTCAGTTGTCCTCGTCGCTGTCCGGATCGTT
>NZ_JBHTJS010000072.1:0-674 GCF_042676125.1 Oceanisphaera ostreae | reverse complement strand
CTAAATACTCCTGACTGACCGATAGTGAACCAGTACCGTGAGGGAAAGGCGAAAAGAACCCCTGTGAGGGGAGTGAAATAGAACCTGAAACCGTGTACGTACAAGCAGTGGAAGCCCACTTGTTGGGTGACTGCGTACCTTTTGTATAATGGGTCAGCGACTTAATTTTAGTAGCAAGGTTAACCGTATAGGGGAGCCGTAGGGAAACCGAGTCTTAACTGGGCGAATAGTTGCTAGGATTAGACCCGAAACCCGGTGATCTAGCCATGAGCAGGTTGAAGGTTGAGTAACATCAACTGGAGGACCGAACCCACTAATGTTGCAAAATTAGGGGATGACTTGTGGTTGGGGGTGAAAGGCCAATCAAACCGGGAGATAGCTGGTTCTCCCCGAAATCTATTTAGGTAGAGCCTCGGACGAATACTACTGGGGGTAGAGCACTGTTTAGGCTAGGGGGTCATCCCGACTTACCAACCCTATGCAAACTCCGAATACCAGTAAGTACTATCCGGGAGACACACGGCGGGTGCTAACGTCCGTCGTGAAGAGGGAAACAACCCAGACCGCCGGCTAAGGTCCCAAAGTCATAGTTAAGTGGGAAACGAAGTGGGAAGGCTCAGACAGCCAGGATGTTGGCTTAGAAGCAGCCATCATTTAAAGAAAGCGTAATAGCT
>NZ_JBHTJS010000071.1:0-533 GCF_042676125.1 Oceanisphaera ostreae | reverse complement strand
AAGCCAATAAAAGTACTGACACTAAAGCGAAGGCTAAAAAGGGTGTCGTGAGTAAAGCGGATGTTGCACTCAGTTATATTCGTAAACTGTATCGTGTAGAAAGCAACCTAGCGGATAAAACCGATGCCGAGCGTTTAACGGCGCGACAAGAAATTAGCGTACCGTTACTGAACGAATTTAAGCAGTGGCTGGAGACCAACGCGGCCAGAATAATGAAAGGCGGCGCACTGAGAGCGGCTATCGACTACACCTTAAATCAATGGCCATACCTCGTGGGCTACTGCGAACGCGGCGATCTGATGATCAGTAATGTCATGGCTGAAAATGCGATCCGTCCCTTCGCCATTGGCCGTAAAAATTGGTTGTTTGCTGACACACGAAAAGGCGCAGAAGCCAGTGCGGCTTGTTACTCGCTAATAGAAACGGCCAAGGCAAATAACCTTGATCCGCAGGCCTACATTAAACACATTCTTGACCACATTGCCGTCGCCGACACGCTGGAAAAGCTCGAAGCCCTGCTGCCATGGAATGTG
>NZ_JBHTJS010000070.1:0-592 GCF_042676125.1 Oceanisphaera ostreae | reverse complement strand
TGAAAGGGATATTAGCTATGAAAACGCAAGAGCGTCGGCAAGCTTGGCAGCAGCATATCGCTGCCTCAGAGGTATCGGACTTATCAGGTGCGGCTTTTTGTAAGCAGTATGATTTAAATTATGGACAGTTTAATTACTGGCGTAAAAAACTCCAGCAAACCACGCCCGTTGAACCGTCAGCTGGTTTTGCACGGGTGACAGCCCGGTCTGGTGCGCAGAGCTCTCTAAATGATGAACTTGGTCTTCATTTACCGAGCGGCATTCGTTTGTCTGGAGTTAATGCGGGCAACCTCGATGTTGTGTTAGCACTACTGAGGCAGTTGTAATGCAGATGCGCTATTTACGACCTTCGAAGCAGATGCCAGGCATCTATCTGTACCGTGCGCCCGTTGATTTTAGGAAGCAAGCCAACGGCTTGGCGCTGCTGGTCGAGCAAGAGCTCGGCCATAACCCCTTCAGCGGCGCGCTGTATGCGTTTACCAATCGCCAACGCAATAAAATCAAATGCGTGATGTGGGAAGACAACGGCTTTGTGATGTATTACAAAGCGCTGGCAGAAGAAAAATTCAAGTGGCCCAAGCCTGCCGATGAG
>NZ_JBHTJS010000069.1:0-867 GCF_042676125.1 Oceanisphaera ostreae | reverse complement strand
TGCGGTGCCTTTAAATCTTTAGGTAAGACACATAGCTCAGCCAACACAATGAGTGCTGTTGCCCTTCCTACTCCCTTAGCAGCACACATATTATTTAAGTGAAGAGAGAGTGTTTCTGACTCTGCTATTAATGCTAGGGCGGCCTGAGTTAACCGTTCAATACGCTCGTTCAACGTATCAATTCCATCCTGTTCATCTTCGATTAGCATTGGCATCGTTGCCTGCTTAGCTTGCAACGCGTGTAGCCTATTTTTAGCCTGTGTTCGCGTGGCTGTAAGTCGATTAATTTGCCGACCAATGTCCCGTAGGCCAAGGTGGTTCTCGCTTGGAGGCGTCCAGAGGCGAGGCTCCATACGCTCGCCATACTCAGCCAGCAAGGCCGAATCGATACCATCGGTCTTGCTTCCCGTCAGCTTGAGCGTAGCAAAGTGATGGAAGCTTTTTGGGTTAATGACTGCGACGGGTAATTCTGCTTTCACTAAAGCAACAGCCAAGTCAAAGTAGTAGATGCCCGTCGCTTCCATCACGATCAGGGAGGGCGCTTGAGCCTGCAGTCGCTTCACTGCTTTGGCATGTCCTTGCGGTGTTTGTTTGAACTGCTCGACTTTATATGACCGCCCATTTTTTCTAATAACGAGGTCAAATGTTTTAGCTGCAATATCAATCCCCACAAAAACGTTCATGCCCTTTCCTTTAAGCTATGGTTTGTTAGATAATGATCACCGGTTCCCCGACCTCGCACTTTATGCGGCCTCATCCTTGTGATGCGAAGTCCGACCTTTATCGGCTTCCTGATACTCTTCGAGGTTTGCAATGAGGCGGGGAGCCAATCTACGAACGAGGTCAGCAAGTGCTGCCTCCAGGGTC
>NZ_JBHTJS010000068.1:0-1440 GCF_042676125.1 Oceanisphaera ostreae | reverse complement strand
CATTTGACCGATCCTGTCAGTCTGTCATGCTAGTCCTAAGCCAGCTAACTCCGTGCATAATGAACTTAAAAGACATCAATATCCAAGACGTTGTTGAGCAAACACGAAAGCAACTGATTGCAGACAAAACGATTACACCTTCTCTCAAAATGTCGATTGAGCTCATTTTGATGATCGTCACGTTGTTGGCTCAAAAATTTGGCCTTAATAGTAAAAACAGCAGCATTCCTCCTTCTCAAGACACGAATCGCAAGAAATCCCCTACTACCGGTTCTGAATTAAAGCCCGGTGGCCAGCCTGGTCGCATCGGAAAAACCCTGTTACAAACCGACTCCCCTGATGAAATCAATATCATATATGTGGAGCGTGATTCCTTGCCGAAAGGCCGGTACCACGAAGTCGGCTTTCAAAAGCGCCAAGTGGTTGATATCGATATCAGTAAAGTCGTCACCGAGTATCAAGCACAGATCCTTGAAGATGAACACGGTACCCGTTTCATGGGGCCGTTCCCTCACGGTGTGACTCGCCCTGTGCAATATGGCGCCGGTCTGAAAGCCCATGCGGTGTATTTATCTCAATATCAGCTACTCCCTTACAACCGCATCGAAGAATACTTTAACGATCAACTCGGTATCCCCCTCAGTGCGGGCAGCTTGTTTAATTTCAATGAGCAAGCCGCAACATTAGTGCGTTCATCAGGTGCGCAAGATGCCATCCAGCACGCCTTAGCGCAGTCGCCGTTACTGCATGTCGATGAAACGGGCATTAATGTGGATGGCGTACGCCATTGGCTTCATGGTGCCTCGACCACTCAGTGGACGTATTTTTACCCGCATAAAAACAGAGGGAAGCTCGCCATGGATGAGGCGGGTGTTTTACCTTATTTTACGGGCGTGTTGTGCCATGACCATTGGAAACCGTATTACCAATACACGCAATGTGAGCATGCCTTGTGCAATGCGCATCATCTGCGCGAACTTGAGCGTGCTTGGGAGCAGGACGGCATGGAATGGGCCAAGGCGCTGCAAACTTTATTAAAAACGATAAATAAACAGCAAATTGATGAGGGTGTGTTAGACGGGCTCAGCCAGCAGCAGTATATAAAAGAATATCAGGGCATCTTAGCGAGGGGCGATATCCATTGTCCGCCACCAGATGAAAGCACTCGAAAAAAGGGCCAACGAGGGCGGCTAAAACGCACCAAATCACGGGCATTATTAGAGCGATTACGGGACTATCAAGATGATGTCTTGCGCTTTATGGTGTCTGACGTAACGGTGCCGTTTACCAACAATCAGGGTGAGAATGACATCCGGATGACCAAGGTCCAGCAAAAAATATCTGGCTGTTTTAGAAGTATGCAAGGCGCTGAGATGTTCTGTTTAATCAGGAGCTATCTCTCGACGTGCCGAAAACAGTCTGTGTCAGCGAGCTCAGCTT
>NZ_JBHTJS010000067.1:0-1089 GCF_042676125.1 Oceanisphaera ostreae | reverse complement strand
TCGTCCCGCATAACTGCCGAACAAAGGGTCTTCTTCATCGACACGCTGCAAGCACATCCCTGTGACGCTCAAACACATAACATCCCTGTTATGTGATGGTCGGTGAAGAAGATCCCTTTATCCGGCCACACGCTATGGTGTTGCCTATCGGTACTATCCACTCAGACTCGTTACTCACGAAACGGCAATATTGCCACTTCAATACCGGTGACGCTCATTCGTCTATTTCTTTAAGAAACTCATACGCTTCAACATAATCCATCAGCGTAAACCAGCCTCGCCAGAGCGCTTGCGTGCCCACTCGACCATTGCGTGAGCTGTCATGCCAACGTCCCAATCGTGCTAAGGCATAATAGGCCCAATACAGTGACGGCGTCTGCTCTGGGAAGGCTTTTTTCTCTACTTTATTCCACAGTAATCGCCAGGCAACTCGGCTTAATAATGTCTTACAGCTGACGGTTTTCGCTTCTTCTCGATTCTGTGCTATTTCTTTTAGTTGCAGTAGGCGCACCGCGATAAAGGCTTTGATCACCGCCGCGCGACGCACATTTTCTTTGGTTTGCATCCGCAGCTCTTCAACCTTGGTGCCTTCGCTTTTCCAGATCCGATGAAACTCTTCTATCCGCCAGCGCAGCTCATAATATCTGACTATTTTCCTTGCCGCTGCCGCATCTGGCAGCGGTTCAGTAGTGTATAACACCCAGCACAGCGGCGCTTGTATACCCTCGGTCATTTCACGGCAATACAAGACGTTCAGCGTCAGCGTATCTTGTGCTGCTGCTCGCTGTGGCTTAGGCAGGGTGACTTGGGTATGGCTGAGTGCAATCGTTGCATCTCGGGCGGGCCGGCCCCCTTTCGACGCAATATGCAGGTCGTAATGACACACCGGCTCGAGCGCGTCTAAGGTGGCACGGAGTTTTTGCTCTTTATCTACGAGCTTGCGATCACCTGATGAACGCACCACAAAGCGGTGCTGGTGCTCGATTTGATAGCCCAAATATTCATACATATCGGCTTCACGGTCACACACATCGATGACATTATTCATGTCACCGAGTCGACTCGCCAGTGTCTCCGTGCCGCGTTGCC
>NZ_JBHTJS010000064.1:0-899 GCF_042676125.1 Oceanisphaera ostreae | reverse complement strand
GCGGCCTCAGTGCCGCTGAATTGCGTTTGATGCTGGCTAAAATGCAGCAAGAATTCCAAACGGTTGTAGACAAACAAAAGGGCGAGTTAAACGCAGCCCATCGTCGTATCGAGCTACTGGAAGAAATGAACCGCCTGCTCAAAACGCAGAAGTTCAGTGCAAGCAGCGAAAAATCCACCTTTCAGCTCAATCTCTTTGATGAAGCCGAGCTGGAAACCCAACTCGATGAGTTGTTTGACGTGTTGCCTGAAACCCGTGAAGAAGGCGAAGAGCTTACCCAGCAGCGCAAAGCACGTCAGACACGCCAACGGGGTTTCTCGGCAAACCTGGTGCGCGAACGCATTGAGCATACCCTCACCGAGCTTGAAAAAGCCGGTGCCGACAAGACCTTCTTCACCAAAGTGAAAGAAGAGCTGCACTACATCCCGGCTCAACTCAAAGTACTAGAGCACTGGCAAGAAAAAGCAGTGTTCACCGCTAACAACGGCAGCCAAGAAGACCAGATGGCGGCCGCGCAACGTCCGGTGCATCCCTTTGGTAAGTGCTCAGTGACCACCGCACTGATTGCGCACGTCATTACGGATAAGTATGTGTATGGCATGCCGCTGTATCGTCAAGAAGGTAAGTTCAAAAGGCTGGGCCAAGCGATTTACCGTAATAACATGGCACAATGGTGCATGCGCTTCGCTGACACGGCTCAACCCTTACTGCACCTGATGCGTGAGGTGCAAAACAGCGGGGATTACCTTCAAGCCGATGAAACCCGTCTACAAGTGCTGAAAGAAGACGGAAAAACAGCACAATCGGATAAATGGATGTGGGTGACCCGAGGTGGGCCATCCAATCAACTCAGCGTGCTCTTTGAATACGATCCCTCACGTGCCGGGAGCGTAGCCGTG
>NZ_JBHTJS010000063.1:0-131705 GCF_042676125.1 Oceanisphaera ostreae | reverse complement strand
AAGTTAAGCTAACGTGCTCGTGAAATGTGTATTTAAGCGCTAAAGTGCTGATTTAAGGGCGCTTACGACTAAGTGACAGGCTGTAAGCCGTTAGTTAAAGAGAAACACCGGCTTTTTAGAGCCTATGTTTATGTGATAAATAATCACTAAGCACTGTAGCACTGCCATAAAATGAAGGAAACGTTATGCCTACAGACGTTACAGATGTAGATGTACTGGTGATTGGTGGCGGCGTGAATGGCGTAGGCATTGCTATGGATGCCGCCGGGCGGGGCCTGACGGTGGCGCTGTGTGAGATGCACGATCTGGCCTCGGCCACCTCATCAAACAGCAGCAAGTTAATTCACGGTGGCTTGCGCTATTTAGAGCATTATGAATTTAGCTTAGTAAGAAAAGCCCTCGCCGAGCGCGAAGTATTATTAGCCGGTGCGCCGCATATTATGTGGCCACTGCGCTTTCGTCTTCCTCATCAACCGCACTTGCGCCCCGCCTGGATGCTGCGTATAGGGCTGTACTTGTACGATCATCTAGCCAAACGTAAACACCTGCCCCACTCTCACAGCCTACGCTTTAATGCCAATAGTCCATTAAAAAACACCATGAAAATGGGTTTTGAATACTCCGACGGTTGGGTGGATGATGCGCGACTCGTGGTGCTGTGTGCCATGGCTGCACGCCAGCACGGTGCAGAAATAAAACCACGCACCCGCTGTATACAGGCCACACGCGAGCAGGGTGCATGGCACGTTACACTAGAAAATACGGACACTCATATTAATACAGGGACTGAAGCGGTTAAACAAAAGTACGCCGGTGCTAAACAAGAACATTATCGCGCTAAAGTACTGATCAATGCCGCCGGACCGTGGGCCAGCTCACTGTTTAACGACGTGATCACCCAACCTGCGCCTCAGCAGCTGCGCTTGGTTAAAGGCAGCCATATTGTGGTGCCACGACTGCACGATGAGCCCCACGCTTATATTTTGCAGCATACCGATAATCGCATCGTGTTTGTTATTCCCTATGAACAGCAATTTTCACTGATTGGTACTACCGATGTGGATTATCACGGCGATCCGGCACACGTCGCAATAGATGCAACTGAAGTGGATTATTTATGTCAGGTCGTTAACGCGCACTTTAAACAGCAAATTGGCCCCAACGACCTAGTATGGAGCTATTCTGGCGTGCGCCCACTCGTTGAAGAAGACAATACACAAGGCGACGCTCAAACCACCTCCCGTGATTACACTTTTACCCTAGACGCCCCTAAAAGAACGGCACCGCTGCTGTCGGTGTTTGGTGGCAAGCTTACCACCTATCGCTTGCTATCGGAGGCCGTCACCGACGCCATTAGCCCCTACTTTCCTCATGCCACCGGCCCTTGGACTAAAACCGCCACGCTGCCCGGTGGCGATTTTATCTCACAGCCCGCACTTATTGCTGAATGGCGCCAGCAATACCCTTGGTTAAGTCACGCAATATTACAACGTTGGGCGCGCAGTTATGGGCGCTTGTGTCAGCATTTTTTGCACGACTGCCAGAGCCTAGCGGCACTGGGCGAAGACTTTGGCGCAGGCTTATATCAACAAGAAGTGGATTATCTAATAGCCGAAGAGTGGGCTTATAACGCCGAGGATATTCTATGGCGTCGTACTAAACTTGGGCTGGTGTTTAACGCCGAGCAACAAGCCCGCCTGCAACAATATGTGCAAACAAGGCGGTTACAAAATAGTGTGTCTATAAACTAGTGATCAAACTCTTTGTTGTCGCTGGGTGCTGCTTTTTGTAACTGTTTTTTTAACTCGGGGTTCAGCCAAGGTTCTAAGCCTTTAGCTTCATCAATAAACAGCTGTAAATGCGGAAATGGCATTTCAATTTTGGCATCATCTAACCCCTGCTTGATACTTTCTAGTAACTCACAAGATATTCGGCCTTTAATTTCCACATCTTTAGAATGCACCCATACCTGAGCACTTAAGTTTAACGACGAGTCAGCCAGTTCACCCAGCAACAATCGTGGTTTGAGCTGATCATTCGTGATCACCAGAGGATGTGCCGATAACAGGGGCATAATCACCTCACGCGCATGGGACACCGACTCTTTATAAGCAATGCCCAACGGAATGCGAATACGAGTGGGCCCCTCTACGCTAAAGTTAACAATATCTGACGTGGCCACTCGTTCATTGGGGATCATAGTAAATACATTGTCGCGAGTACGCAGCCACGTGGTACGAAATGCAATGCGGATCACCTTGCCTTCTTCACCATTAATCTTCACCCAGTCGCCAATGCGAAACGGGCGCTCTATTAATAAGGTAATACCAGCAATAAAGTTCGCTAACGTCGACTGCGCGGCAAAACCCACGGCAATACCCACTATGCCTAAACCGGCAATAATAGACAGCACATCAAAACCAAACTGGGCCAATACAGTAATGGACCCCATGACAACTAGTGCCACCGACAACGTATTTTTGCACAGCTGCTCTAGCGAAGAGTCTATATGATGACTCGACAAGCTAGAGGCAAGGCCACGCAGTAGTACCAGCCACACCACATAAAAAGACAATGCCATTAACCCCGCTCGGGCAGCGCCTTTCAGCACTCCGTCCGGGGCTCCATATTGCGCCAATATGGCGATAATAATGGCCAACCCCAATAAATAACGCAGTACCATTCTCGCCGCTTTAAACGGTCGTGCGCCATAGCTAAAGCGGCCTAACACCAGCTTAAGCAGGTTGGCTAATAACCAATAAAATAGCCCAAACAGCAGCAGTATCATCAACGATACTAATAATTGTCCCACCACCACTACAGCCAGCTCTTGCCAGTTAAGCCCCTTCATTCCTAGGGCATTACTCGTGTCTTGCAGGCTTTCCTGAAACTGATCCCACAGCAGGGTAAAGCTCGAAGTCGCCATCGGTACATCCTTGTTTTACTGGTAAATTCCCACGTTTTAACAATAACGTATATTATAGCGGTTAACGCACTTTTTCTTGTGAAGAGCGCAGCAGCAAAAAGCTGCCACTCAATGCTAAACCAAATAACAAGACTAACCCGACAAAACCCAACACCTTATTTAGCCCCTTATAAGGTGTCCACTGCAGATAGTGCATGCTATATACGCCATTAATAAAACGAGTATCTGCACCAAGCTGGCGCAACTGTAATCGCCCCCAGTCCAGCGTTAACTCAACCCCTGTGCTGGTGTGAACAGTAATGACACTCTTAGGCTGAGTTAAGTTAGGCGGTACCAGATTATCGTCTAGCTGGGTTAAATGACCATAACGCAGTGGATCGCTTGCAATGGCATCTTCTAGCAATAAGCGCAACTGCGCCTGGGTCGGCGAGGCCATTGGCGCTAACGTATTGGCATCTAAATGATGATACTGCCCCTGTTCCTTTATTAATAAATGACTCCCTAACACGGTGCGCAACAGTCGCAACTCTTGCCACTGCGGCTGGGCCGTTAGTGTTAATGCCTCGTCCAACGGATAGGTTTTAATCTCTAATGGCGCGAATGCCGCTTGATAGCCAGGCTTAATAAAAAAAAAGGCGCCACTGATAACCCACACGATTAATGGCAACAGTAGTAGCCCACCAAGTGTCTTATGGATAGTTTTTTTGTTCATGGCTCTGCCCGTTTCTCCCCATAACGCACTAAGCCCCATCGTATTGACGGGGCTTAGTGCAGCACATACTTACGCTACTTTATTTTTTGCAGCGTAATGTTTATCAAATCATTGCCCTGCTGCAGGGTATTATCATCGATAATTTTCCAGGCTTGTTCACCTTGGCTCTCTTTAAAGACCAAGTAGCGCTGGCCATTGTCTGATTTGCGCACAAAAATTTCTTCAAACGTGGTGCGCTCACCTTCTGACTCAATATAATCACTGCCGATTATGATGCTGTGTGAGCCCATCAACTCAGAAAAAGCATTCAGCATTTCATTACCCGATCCGGCCTTGGTTTTGTACTCCCCTTCAAAACCATGATCACACGCCGACAGCAAACCGACCAATAACACTAACATCACATATTTTATCGCTTTCATTGCATACCCTATTTGTAATAACGGTTGTCATATCAAAAGATGACCACGCAGATAATAATGATTTAACCACTCGCTTTCAGCTACATCTTTACCGAACAAGGTCATTGCCACAGACATAACCTAAGAACAGACTTATGGTGCCATATTGAGCTCATTCATAAAGGCCGAAAACGAACGTACTCCAAATGAAACTGCTAGCTGCGTGGTATGCGTTATCTCTACGCATTTGGCACAAGCTGGTCCAGAGGCTCATTGTACTATCCCTATGGGTTTAAACGCAGTTTGAGTATCTAGCGTCACTTTGCGTCGCTTATAAATTGACCTTATTTCAGGAAGAAATGCGGGTAATGGTATCGATAACGCACTTTTTCACGGTTTAATATTTTCTCTAAGATGCTCTGTAGCACCCGTATGGCGTTCGAATGGCCCCATCCTCGCCTTTATTATAGATTCGCTAGTGTGCTTTCCTTCACCTTGCCATACGCAGTAAAAAGTAAAAAAACATCATAATAAACCGAAAATTGACATGGTCAGTTATTTGACATCCCGATGTCTTAGCACTACAACTGAGTAGTGATCTGAATGGAGTTCATGATCTGTGTATAGTGAATTATTGCTAAGGAACAAAGCAATTTGGTTTTTTCAGGCTGCTATATGCATTATTTACAAGATAAAAACCTGTAAGTTCATATGAGGAATTTTTCATGAAAACATTCAAAAAAATCTCATTGGCAGTGTGCGCCAGTGCATTATTACTCCCATCACTGTCTCAGGCACAAGGCACTTATCAGGGCGTGGGTCCCAAAGAGGGCGATCGTGAGTTCTCTATTGGTGGTGTAGGTAAAAGCAATAAGAACTTCGATAACGGTAGCTTTGGTTTATCCGGTGACATGGGTTGGTATTTAAATGACCGCACCGTAGCCGGTGTGCGCCAATCAGCAAGTTGGGCCGCTGTAAATAACGGCGACGACGCATGGCAAGGCGCCACCAAAGGCTTTATTGATTATCACTTTGGTACTGAAAAGCTACGTCCGTTTGTGGGTGCCACACTGGGTGCTATTTACGGTGACGGCGTAAAAGAAACCGGCACTGCGGGCCTAGAGCTCGGTATGAAATATTACGTGCTGCCTACCACCTTCGTGCAGGCACGTGCCGAATATAGCTTCTTGTTTGACAGCAGCAACAGTGCCGGCGACAACTACGACAATGGTAGCTGGGACTATGTAGTCGGTATGGGTTATAACTTCTAATAGCAACCTCACCTATTAGCTACATAGAACACTGCACTAAGCACAGCAAACAGCCAGCCCTTTGGGTTGGCTGTTTGCTGTCTGTCGTATCAAGATAGACCTGCCACGGAACCCACGGAACAATAGGGCTCAAATCTGAAAAGAACTTTATTGGTAAAGGCAAACCCTTTATACCAACCTGGAAAACTAACTGATCAGATTTTTATGTCTTCTGTAGGGTCGATTTCAATCGACCAAAAGCCATAGCACGGCCTAAAGAGGTCGAATACTCCTTGCCTAAATAAGGCGCCCCTTGCTCGGGGTGGGTTGGTATGTACCATTTGTTTTGTGCTTTTACTTAGATAAATATTAGCGCTTAAAAGCTGACCTGTGGACCTTTTCTTCAGCGCTGAGTGGTCTGTAGATAATTGGTATTAGGCCTCTTCACTCTTCTCCGAATTTTGGCCCTGCATACGCACACTATTGAATAATACGCATAAGCTCTGCGGCCTCATACATACTGACGGTCTTAGCAATATAATATGGAACAATAATGACCCAAAAAATCTTAATGTCGTGGAGCAGCGGTAAAGACAGCGCGTGGGCGCTACAGCAGTTGCTGCAAAATCCAGAGTATGAAGTCGTAGGATTGTTTACCACTATCAGCGAAGAGTTTGATCGCGTTGCCATGCACGGAGTGCGCACCGAACTGTTACGCCAGCAGGCGGCCGCCATAGGCTTGCCGTTAGACATTATTAGCCTGCCCTCGCCCTGCACTAACGAGCTGTACAATCAGCGCATGAATACCTTTATTCAGCAAGCCAAAGCGCGCGGCATTATCGGCATGGCGTTTGGTGATCTGTTATTGGAGGATGTACGAAATTACCGAGAAAAACAGCTAAAAGATGCCGATATGGCGGCGATATTCCCCATTTGGGGTGCCGACACTCATGTCCTACCCTATGCCATGTTTGATGCAGGTTTACGCACTGTAATCACCTGTTTAGACCCCAACAAAGTGCCGCCTCACTTTGCGGGGCAAGAACTCACGCCCACATTATTAGCCGCTCTGCCAGCGGATACCGACCCCTGTGGAGAAAACGGTGAGTTTCATACCTTTGTGTTCGACAGCCCGTTATTTAAACAACCGCTGAACATTAACGTGGGCGAATGCGTCACCCGCAACGGTTTGATCTTTGCCGATTTATTAGCTTGCAGTTAAGGGCAAACCCCGTTTGGTATAAAGCGTATTCGGTGCGGTGTTGATGCATGCTAAGGTAGTGAATTACCGACAGCCATGGCGCACGCAATGACAGATACAACGACCAAGGTCGCAAGCAGCAACGATAAAACCGGGTTGGTGGCATTAGCCTGTTTACTGTTTGGTGGTGCACTACTGGGGCTGTCTACCAATTTAGCGAAACTGGCCAGCGAAATAACATTATCGCCGTTGGCCTTTTTATATTGGTCGATTAGTGGTGCCGCCGCCCTTTTGCTGTGTCAGGCCGGATTACGCGGTAAATGGCCTCCCATCACCCGCCGTACTCTAGAGTATTATGGCGTATCGGCTCTGGTGGGCGTGGCGGGATCAAACCTGATTTTCTTTTCTGCAGTGCCTCATGTGGGTGCCGGGTTTGTCGCGCTGATCATTTCGCTGCCGCCATTGCTTACCTATATCGGTGCGTTGGTGCTGGGCTTAGAAAAATTTAAAATGGCCAGAGCGGCCGGTGTTGCTGCCGCACTAGCGGGTGCCGGTGTGTTAGCAGCAAACAAGCTAGCCGCACCCGAAGCCGATGTGTTTTGGGTATTATTGGCGTTGTGCGGCCCAGTATTATTGGCCATTGGTAATCTCTATCGCACTCTGCGCTGGCCTGTAGGGGTATCGGCTGATGCACTGGCTCCGGGCATGCTAATTGCCGCCACCATTATGCTATTAACTATTGGCCTGCTGCCGGGCTTTTCTTTGGCGATTCCGGATCAGAAAACGCTGCCGCTGTTATTAATTGCCGCTCAAGCGCTGGTATTTGCTGGGCAGTTTTTATTATTGTTCATACTGCAAAAAACCGGCGGCCCCGTAATGTTAAGCCTGCTCGGTTCGGTAGGTGCCGTAGTGGGTGTGCCGGTTGCGGTCTATTTACAAGGCGAAGCGCCACCGCAAGGCTTGTTTGCGGGTGCGCTGCTAATTGGCATCGGCGTGGCACTGGTCACCTTTGGTAAAACAAAAAGATAAAAGGAATAGGGAATGGGGAATGGGGAATGGTCAGGTTGGCGCCCAGTAGGAGGCGCCAAACCATATCGCGAAACGAATGTGAGTTTGTCGCAAGCTTGTCCCCTGCATTATTTATTCATCACCCTTCACATGTGTCTTGCTATATGACTTATGCCCGCGTAGCGTTAGAAAAGTCGGTTTCGCCGGTTCTCACCTGCAATTGATCGTCTTCTAGACGCCAGTTAAACGTATGCTGCGTATCGCTTCCTGGTACTTGCAGTGTCAGCGCAATGCGGTTACCTCGCAAAGTAGCGCTAATGACGTTTACCGGCTCTTTATTAAGCCAAACTCTGCCGCCAAGCTGCTGAAATTTTTGCGTCAATGCCATTTTAAAGTGTTGCGTATCTTCGGCTTGCCACTCCCAGACTCCTGCTACGTTCGCCGGCACAATCCACTTAAAAATATCTGAACCCGCCGCAAAACAGCGGTCGTCGGGCTTCCATTCACCCATATCAAACGAATGCGATATTATCCGCGTACCAGGCTTTAGTTCAGTTAATAAGCGGGGCCTTAATAGCAAGTTAATGCTTTGCAGCAAGTACATGGTGACCACGGTTGCACTACTGATATCTACGTTAAAGAAGTCATCTTCAATAAATTCAACTAGGTGCTCCATGCCCATTGAAGCGGCGAATTCACGCGCTTCCTCTAAGCGCGGCGGATCCATATCGACACCAACCGCACGGGCTTCTCGCCCCATGGCTGCAGCGACCACAATACGGCCATCGCCTGAGCCTAGATCATATAGCACGTCTTGTGCCGTTACTCGGGCTAAGTCGAGCATGCTTTCTACTATCACTTCGTCGGTGGGCACAAAGGGCACATTAAGATCTGAGTTAAACTCAATGCCTTCGCCAATAATAAACTCGTTATACAAGCTCGACTCCTGATGTCAAAAATGAATGCCAGCTGGCTAAGGCCTATATTAACACGTCCCAGCCCAGTGCATCATGATGACGCGCGAGGCAAACAAAAGGCCCCCCACACAAGTATGGAGATGCCTTAGGTAACTTAACTTGTTACACCTGAAATTGTGTCACTAGGCTGCGTAAATGCTCCGCACGAGTTTACAGCATAGTAAGCAATGAAAAGTTGAACATGAGTTTCATGTTTTATTGATGAGGCATATCGCATAAATTCTCTCTCGCAAAGAGAGTACGTAAAAAGACTCTTTCAAAGCCTTTTTTGCGATGAATATTTGCCACAAAAGGAGGAGTATTTACTGATTTTTATTGAGTAAGTCAGTAGAATGCGCGGCGGTGCGCATTAGGCGGAAATTTCATTTAAGTGAAATCGAACGTATTTGAGTAGCCAATCGCCATTTATTCGCACGGCGATATATTATTTTCGAGATGTTTGAGAGCCCGAAAATGGGCCTTTTCTCAAGCCAAAATTCGTATACACATCATTACAGCGATGTTGTGAGCAATGTTAAGAGCTTAATTATGTTAGTTGTAGCAGCATTAGGCGGAAATGCCTTATTACAGCGCGGTGAGCCGCTAACGGCACAGGTACAGCGTGAGAATGTCAAAGTAGCCGCGCGCGCTTTGGCTGAAATTGTTAAAGCAGGTCACCAGTTGGTTGTTACCCATGGTAATGGCCCTCAGGTTGGTCTATTGGCGTTGCAAGCAGCCGCTTACAACCCAGATGAGATCTACCCTCTGGATGTGCTTGGCGCACAAACAGCAGGCATGATTGGCTATTTAGTGGAGCAAGAGCTAGAAAATGCCCTGCAAAACGAGCGTTCAATTGCCACTTTGCTTACGCAGGTCGTGGTAGACCGCAACGATCCAGCGTTTCAAGCTCCCACTAAATACATCGGCCCGGTATATAGCCAAGAAGAAGCACATGCTAAGGCAGAAAAAGCCGGTTGGCAGATTGCCCAAGATGGCGATAAGTGGCGTCGAGTGGTGGCCTCACCTAAGCCATTAGAGATTCCTGACTTACAGGTTATTAAGCTGTTAGTCGATCAGAATGTGGTGGTGATCTGTAACGGTGGTGGTGGTATTCCCGTAGTACGTGACGGGAACAACCATTTGCACGGCATTGAGGCGGTGATCGATAAAGATCTCTCCAGTGCCTTCTTAGCCAAGCAACTGGGTGCCGATGCTCTCTTGCTGCTGACCGATGTTGACGCGGTATATCACGGTTTTGGCACCCCAGAGGCGACACCGCTAAGCACCTTAACAGTGTCCGAAAGCGATGCGCTTAATTTGCCAGCTGGCTCTATGGGGCCCAAAATTAATGCGGCTTGTAGCTTTGCCGACTCGGGTGGTTTCAGTGCTATTGGCCGCTTGTCTGAGGCACTCGGATTATTGGCTGGCCTTGCCGGTACGCATATCGTTAAAGAGCATGAATAAACGGATGACCAGCTAACGCTCGTCTAATAATCACCGTTTTCTCCCGTTCCCACGCTTTGTGTGGGAACGACTTTTTCGTTATATAGCCGCCGTTATATAATGGCACCCACGCAATTTTGCTTTATTTCTTTATGCACCGTATAGGGCTGCAATTAACCACTTTTATCTCTCACTTTTCACTTTGCTTATTTTTTTCTGCTCGCATTTCAAATGGGGCCGCCAAGGCTAAAATAATGATTGTAAACAAAGTACCCAATAACGCCACGCCTAAGCTGCCTAGCCCTACCGCAACACCAATCGCCGCCGTCATCCATACACCGGCAGCCGTAGTGAGGCCCTTAATCGCCTGTTGGCTGTCTAGCTTTAAAATAGTGCCTGCACCAATAAAACCAATGCCAGTTACCACCCCTTGAATAACCCGCGACTGCGCATCTAAGGTCATGCCTACCCCCGAGCACGCCAAGATAAAAACCGCCGTGCCTAAGCAAACTAAAATATGCGTGCGTAGCCCTGCGGGTTTGCCGGCTTTTTCTCGTTGAAAGCCAATAATAGCCCCTAGCAACGAAGCGGCTAATAAGCGAATAAGAATATGCGCCAACTCTCGCTCACTAGGTATGCCATATAATAATGCTTCCCAAAAAATATCCATTAATAACCGCCTATCAGCGTTTAATTTAGAACCGACTTCAAAGCCACTTAAATTGCCGCCGTGCCACCCTCTGACGCTCTTACTGATGTTTATTGATCGACTGAAGCCTGTTGCCATTCTTGGATCAAGTGTGCCATTAGCTCTGCTGCCGGCAATGCGCGGGCCAAAGGAGCGCCTTGCCCAGCCCAATAAGGCGCAAACTCGTCACACCCCTGCTGACTGGCCACCATATGTAGGGCTTTGCCTGCGCTATAAGCACCGGGGTAGGACGAGACACTGGCGTGATGCTCGGCAAGCTCTAGGTGCATGCGATTAACCAAGCCCCTTGCCGGACGGCCAGAAATAACCGACGTAACACCGGTATTATACGCTTTGGCACCACTCAATTGCGCACGGTACGCAGGGCTTGCTGCCGACTCGGGGCACAAAATAAACGCAGTACCCAATTGTGCAGCGCTTGCGCCCATCTGCATCGCCTGCGCAATGGCCTGCCCGTGCATAATGCCGCCAGCAGCAATCACCGGTAGCGGGCATTGGTTTTGTAACAACTGCAATAAACCAAACAAGCCCAGCTCTACATCCTGCTCCGGTTCAAACACCCCACGGTGACCACCCGCCTCATAACCTTGCGCAATAATGCCATCTAACCCAGCCGACACGATGGCGTTGGCTTCTGCCACGTTGGTGGCACACCCCAGCAAGACAATACCAGCCTGTTGCAAGGTATCAATAAAGGCTTGGCTCGGTAACCCAAAGTGAAAGCTCACCACCGCTGGGCGTTCGGCCACTAACACGTTAAGCATGGCGTCATTATCAATAAAGCTGGGATAAGCGGCGGTTATCTGCTTAGGTGGGCTTGCTGAAAACTCGGCAAAATAAGGCTGCAATATATCTAACCAGTGCTGGTTGCGTACCGCGTTGTCGGGTGCTGTTTGATGACAGAAAAAGTTAACATTAAACGGCTGCGCCGTGGCTTGCTTAAGCTCTGTTATCTGTTGGCGCCCCTGATCGACACTGCAGCTACCCAAGCCTAACGAGCCTAAACCACCGGCATTAGATACTGCCGCCGCCAGCGCTACCGTAGAGGTACCCGCCATGGGGGCCTGAATAATCGGATACTGGATACCGAGCCGGGTTAATAAAGACACTGTCATGGTGATAACTCCTTTACTGCGTTATTACCTACGTTGGGTCAGCTTGCCGGAATAGTCCAGATCATACACATCCAAATCGCGCGCCAAAAACAAGGTACCGCCATAATACGCCCTCGCCTCTTGTTCAATATCGCTGATGGTATGCCCGCAGCCTCCATCTTGATAGCGTGAGCTAAAGTGGGTCAGTATCAGGTTAGGCAATACTGCTTGCTCGGCAAACTGAGCGATCATTTGGGCGGAACTATGTTGTGGCTCGGCGCCTAGCTGATCAGCAATGTCTTGGGTATAGGTGGCTTCATGCACCAGTAACTGCGCCGACTGGATGCGGTCAGTCAGCAAGGCGGGACTATCATTATCGCCGGCAATGATGACCCTGCGTGGGGGCCGACTCGCTAACAAAAAGTCATCGCCATCAACCATCCGCCCATCGGCCAAAGTCACGGTGTTTCCTCGCTGTAACTGCCCCCACACCGGGCCCGGTTCAATGTTGGCAGCCAATAGCTTGTCTTTATCTAACTTGCGTGGCAACCCGGTCTCCACAAACTCATAGCCAACACAGGGTACTCGGTGTGACAGCGCCAGAGCTGACACCTTAAAATCATCCAGTTCGACGGCTGCAGTAAGTGTAGCCACATCAATAAAACGCAGCGGATAAGACAAAGTGACGTGCGTTAGCTGCAAGGTCACACGCAACCACTGTTGTAACTCTACGGGGCCTATAATAGTCAGTGCATCCGTGCGCCCCATTAAGTTGGCACTGGCCAGCAGCCCCGGCAAGCCATAGCAATGGTCGCCATGCAAATGGGTAATACAAATCGCCTGTAAACGGCGTAACGATAAGGCCGTATGTAAAATACGATGCTGGGTAGCCTCACCACAGTCCACCAGTATCCAAGATTTAGTATTGGCCTTTTTTAATGCCAGCCCTGTCACATTGCGGCTTGTTGTCGGCGTGCCCGCCGAGGTGCCTAAAAACTGCAACTCCATGCCCTTCTCCGTTAGCCGTCGTCATGGGCGGGGTTATCCTTAGCCGCCGCAAAGAATATCGCCAACCATACACAGATGCCGTTCGCTTGAGGGTGACTTACTTTATGTAACGTGTGCGCGGGAATATGAATAAAGTCGCCCACTTGTAGCCTCACTTCTCGGTCATCGGCAAAGGTCAGTGTGCCTTCTCCTTGCAGCACCATCACCCATTCGTCTTCATCTTGGTCATACCAACCCACCGCAGGCGAGCTGTGCCCTTGGGACACAATACGCTCTATGCGTACATTCGGTGTATTAAGCAAGTCCTGAAGGTGCTCATTGGTGAGCTCCGTTGGCATATTCTCGAAAATATTCTTCATAACGCGCCTCAAATGTTGATAACACCAACCACTTTTTACTTTTGTGTAGTGCGACTCAGTCACCTGCTTTACCACATCAGGTGCGGTTCGAGATTTACGCACATTAATTTGTTTAACTCACCTGATCCTCAACAAACCACACTACACTGATTTGATGCGCTGCCAAGACGTTGGTATTAACCCATGGCGACTGACTCGTTGGAGACTTTGATTTATCCGCCATGTCACGGCAGGCCTGCTGTCTAAAGAATACGCCAAAGTGCGCGCCAAGCTAATGACCTAAAAGGCATTAACCAGCGGTGAGCTAGGCGATCCCTTTTAACGAAGATGGCACAGTGACCGTGGTAAGTGAATCTAAACGCCATGGAGTGGGTACGGCACTGGTGCAGAAACAATAAACTCTCAGGCAATAAACTGAAATAAAAAGGGGCAACCAAGTGGCTGCCCCTTTTTAATGCTTACAGCGTATGGCTTAGCACCCCGCAGGGCTTGGCTTGGCTAATTTAAACAGCTCGAAGAAGTTGGCGGTGGTTTGCGCGGCCACTTCTTCTACCGTAAGGCCTTTTAGTTTAGCGATAAACTCGGCGACGGTGCGAGTGTAAGCGGGTTCATTTTCTTCACCACGAAATGGCACTGGGGCCAGCCAAGGTGAGTCGGTTTCCACCAACAAGCGCTCTAACGGCAACGCTTTTACCACTTCACGCAACGCCTTAGCGCTATTAAAAGTGACAATACCCGAGATAGAAATATAAAAGCCCAGTTCAATAGCCGCTTCGGCCATTTCTAGCGATTCAGTAAAACAGTGCAGTACACCACCCACTTTATCAGCACCGCCTTCGCGCAGAATGTCCAAGGTATCTTGCTGGGCATTGCGGGTATGAATAATTAACGGTTTGTTTAATGCTACCGCAACATCAACATGCTGTTTAAACGAACGACGCTGCATCTCAGCCGACTCGGGGGCATAAAAATAATCCAACCCAGTTTCACCAATGGCCACAACGGCAGGATCGGCGGCCAATTGTTGCAACAATACCGGGTCATTAGGCTCATCATCTTGATGTAGCGGATGCACACCACACGAGGCAAACACCTGAGGAAACGGCTTAATGGCGGCTAGCATCTCAGGAAAAGATGATAAGCCCACGCTGATGCACAGCATGTGATTGACGCCACGATTAGCGGCCTTGCGAATGGCCTCGGCCATATCCTGATGTTTGATGCCGTATTCAAGTCTGTCTAGGTGGCAATGAGAGTCAACCAGCAAAACCGTCTCCTTTATTAGATAAAAAAAGCTGTAAGCCGTACGTAATACGCCAACCGTTAAAGATAAACATATTTTGCCACGGAACCCACGAAACCCACGGACAAAAACGAATACTTAACAGGGGCTACAGGCCGCCGTGTTTGTCTTTAACAGACAGCGTACGGCGTATAGCGTACCGCTGTGTTTAAGTGATGTTCGTTAGCCACTGGGTGAGCTGTAACCCGGGGTTCACTGGGCGGCCCGCACTGGACTGTAAGGTGCGGCGTAGTTGCACCAGCTCATCGAGCGCTTGAGTGAGCTTAGGCACGCCCCACTGGCTAACATTGCGACATAAGGGCTCGCTATCTGCTAAACGTAGACCAGTAGTCGATAGGCCTAATGCCAGCTGCAGCGCATCTTGCAGTAACAACTGTAACCATAATAAATGCACCGGTTGTTCAAGCAAGCCCGCTTGCACCGTGGTTAACAACTGGGGCTGCAGCCTAAGCTCGGCACACTGCTGTAATAATTGCAGTCGGCGTTGGTCGGTACCGGCGGTTAAGTAATCACGCGTATTTAGCGGCGAGCCCTGATTAACATTAAGAGCGGTTAAGCTGGCCGCAGAGCCTGAGGTAGTTACTCCCTGCTCGGCCAACCAGTTCAGCACTAATGTGGCATCTGGCACCGGCAACAACCATTGTTGGCAGCGGCTGCGAATGGTGGGCAGCAACCGCTCGGGTTGTGAGCTGATCAGCAGCAAGTGGGATTGTCCTGCCGGCTCTTCCAAGGTTTTCAGCAAGGCATTCGCCGCCGCTTCGGTCATTTTTTCGGCTTGTTCAATCACAGCTACCTTGCCATGACCTAATCGCGCGCTGTCACTTAATACCTGAGTGAGTTGGCGAATGGTATCCACGCTGATACTGCGCTGATCGGTACGAATGATATGCAAATCAGAATGATTACCCGCCTGTACTAATTGGCAGGCATGGCAATGACCACAAGGAATGATAGCCGCGGTGTCTTGAGTCGTGCCCTGCTCTTCACTGCTTGTATGTTGGCATAACAACGCTTGAGCCAACTGCTGGCCCAACTCGCGTTTGCCCAAGCCGTCTATGCCCTTTAATAACAGCGCATGCCCCAGCTGTTGTTGAACAATAAGCCGCGTCAGTTGTTGTGCTGGCTCATTTAACCAAGGGTACACAAGCGACGCTCCAAACACGCCAGTACCGCGGCCTTCACATCGGCCTCGCTCTGGCTGGCATCAATAATTTCGCAGTGCGAATTATTATGCGCTAATTGTAAATAGCCGGCTCGCGTGCGCTCAAAAAAGCTGAGTTGCTCTTGCTCTATGCGGTCTAACTCACCGCGCATGCGTGCACGATCGAGCCCTTGAGCCGGATCTATGTCTAGATACACCACCAAATTAGGAGAAAAATCCCCCAACACCGCCTGTTTAATTTGTTTGATAAGCTTAACATCAATGCCACGGCCACCGCCCTGATAGGCCAGCGACGACCAGTCGTGCCGGTCCCCCACTACCCAAGTATTGGCAGCCAGCGCCGGTTGAATACGGTTTTTAACTAACTGCACCCGTGCGGCATACATCAGCAGTAGTTCAGCTTCCATAGTCAACGGCTCTTCATGCACTTCTTTTACTAAGCCGCGCATTTTTTCGGCCAGCGGGGTACCGCCCGGCTCACGGGTACGCATCACCGTTAGCCCTTTCGCTTCTAGCCACGCCACTACATGGCCTTGTACCGTGCTTTTTCCGGCACCTTCGAGCCCTTCAATCACAATAAACTGGCTCATGTTCTACCTTTTTAAGATGTAGCGGCGTACCGCATTATTATGCTCACGCAGCGATTTAGAAAAATAATGACGCCCGTCTTCACCCGTCGCCACAAAATAATAGTAGCCGCTGTCTACAGGCTGTAATGCGGCCGTGATGGCTTCTTTACTCGGCATAGCAATGGGGCCGGGAGGCAAACCATCTATCGTGTAGGTGTTATAAGGCGTATACGTCTGTAAATCCTTCTTACGGATGTTGCCGTCATAGTCGTCGCCCATGCCATAAATCACCGTGGGATCGGTTTGCAGTCGCATGCCCACTCGCAGGCGATTCACAAACACCGAGGCAATTAATGGTCGCTCATCGGCAACGCCAGACTCTTTTTCAATGATAGACGCCAATACTAAAGCCTCAAAGGGCGTTTTAATCGGCAAGTCTGGGCGACGCGCCTCCCACGCTTTTGCTAAAAACAGCTCCATTTCATCATGCGCACGCTGCAAAATAGATAAGTCGGTGTCGCCTGGTGTATAGCTGTAGGTTTCTGGTAACAACTGGCCTTCTAACTTACCGTTGTCCATGCCTAACTGCTTGGCAACCTCCGCCTCTGTAGCGCCCTCTAAGGTGACGTCAAGATACTCAGCGTTAGCTAATCGTTGCAGCCAATCACCAATGCGTAAGCCTTCCACCAACGTCACCTGTAAACGATAAACATCACCGTTAACTATGGTCATTAGTGCATCGCGCAGTGGTGTACCTGGGGCAAACTTATAAGTTCCTTGGCGCACCGCAGCCAATTCGGGATGAAAACGCAGCCACACTTTGCGCGTTAGCTCAGGCACCGGCTTCTCACTCAGGCGATTAATTAAATGAAACGTAGCCTCACCACGAGCCACCACAAACAACGGCGAATCACCTTGCGCTATGGTCATGTTTTCTACGGCTTTCCACTGCTGAAAACCGTACGTCGCAACGCCGCCAATCACCAGCACCGCCAATAAAAATAACCGTACTAGCCATTTAATGAGTGTCTTCATAAGCCTGCTGTAATTCCTTTGTGGTAGTAAAGTCGCACTGCATATTGTGCTTGCCAATGGCCGTCACCGGTACCACGCCCATCAGCGCATTGGTCAGCCATAGTTCATCGGCGGCCAACAATCGCTCAAGATCTGTGCTGCAAACAGTGAGCCGCGGGCCTAAATAATCTTGGCACCACGCTCGCATAGTCCCGCACACGCCGGCACTCGATAGATCGGGGGTAAAAATACGCTCGCCTTCTCGCCAAAAAAGATTGGCGGTAACCGCTTCTATTACCTTGCAGTGGGTGTCTAACACCAGCGCCTCAGGCCACTGATGCCCATCTAGCTCGGCTTTTAAGAGTACCTGCTCTAGTCGATTCACGGTTTTTAAGCCCGCTAATAATGGACTGTGGCCCAGCCGCCCCTTACAGACACCCAATGCAATGCCCTGCTTGCGCCATTGATAATAATGAGCCGGAAACGGCGCACAGTTTAACACGACAGTGGTAGCACCACAGCCCGCCATACTGTATCCGCGACCACCTATGCCGCGCACCAGCGTGATACGCAACACTTGATCTCCGTCGGGTTCAATGGCCGCGCCATTATTAAGGGCCACCATCTCAAGAGCCGCGGCATGCACCGCCTGCCAGTCTGGCATCGGCATCTGTAGTCGGGTGCAGGCGTTCTTTAGTCGCGCTAGGTGGTAATGCCAATTAAGCAACCGCCCACCACAGGCGTGCAAGGTACTAAAATGGCCATCCCCCAACTGCCAAGCTCGGCTTAGCGCGGTTAATGACTCAGCATCGGTCGCTGGTCTAGTAACAGAGTGATTCGTTATAAAAGTCTGCATCTTAGCCCCATAAAAAAGCCCGGCACTAGGCCGGGCTTAGGATTGGCCAAGAGGCCATTATATGCGTTTGAAAATCAATGAGCCATTAGTGCCGCCAAAACCAAAGGAATTGGACAAGGCATACTCAAATTGACCTTTTTTAGCAGTATGAGGTACCAAATCTAAATCACACTCGTCATCTGGTTCATCCAGATTGATCGTGGGCGGTGCTATTTGGTCACGCAATGCCAATACGCTAAAGATAGCTTCTATGGCACCGGCGGCACCTAATAGGTGACCGGTCATTGATTTGGTGGAGCTCACCATTAACTGCTGCGCATGCTCACCAAATACCAGCTTCAATCCACGCAACTCGGCCACATCACCCAACGGGGTAGAGGTGCCGTGTGCATTAACGTAACCGATAAGGGCCGGAGCAATGTCTGCATCTTTAATGGCATTCACCATCGCTTTGGCAGCACCACTGCCATCGGCAGGCGGAGCCGTCATATGATGCGCATCGCCACTCATGCCAAAGCCAACTAGCTCTGCATAAATAGTAGCACCACGTGCTTTAGCATGCTCATACTCTTCCAGCATCATCACACCCGCACCGTCACCCAGCACAAAACCGTCACGGTTTTTGTCCCAAGGGCGACTGGCTTTTTGCGGATCATCGTTGCGGGTAGACAGTGCACGAGCAGCCGCAAAACCACCCATACCCATAGTGGTAGAGGCTTTTTCAGTGCCACCCGCTAACATAGCGTCGGCGTCACCGTAAGCAATCATGCGCGCAGCCAACCCAATGCTGTGTGTACCGGTAGTACACGCAGTGGTGACTGCAATATTAGGGCCGCGTAAGCCACTCATAATCGATAAATGCCCAGACACCATATTAATAATGGTGGAAGGTACAAAAAACGGGCTCAATTTACGCGGGCCACTGGCTAGCAGGTTAGTGTGGTTATGCTCAATTAAGCCAAGACCACCAATACCCGAGCCAATAGAAACACCAACGCGATCTGCATTCGTGTCATTGATCTCTAGACCGGAATCGGCCATTGCCTGTAAACCGGCTGCTACGCCGTACTGGATGAATAAATCCATCTTACGGGCTTCTTTTTTAGCGATACCATGATCTTCGGGATCGAAGTCCTTGACCAGGCCTGCGAATTTGGTGCTGTATTCGGTAGTATCAAAGTGCTCTATGTTGCTGATGCCACTTTGGCCTGCTAACAGGGCCTGCCAACTGGCATTAACCGAGTTACCGACAGGAGAGAGCATACCGAGACCAGTCACCACGACTCTGCGTTTGGGCACAGGAACGTCTCCGAATGGGGTTTATAACGGGGAAAGAGCCGAAGTGACGAAATGCCACTTCGGCACAGGTTATTATTCCTGGTTGGAGTTGATGTAATCAACAGCCGCTTTAACGGTAGTGATTTTTTCAGCTTCTTCGTCAGGAATCTCAGTATCGAATTCTTCTTCCAGAGCCATTACTAACTCAACGGTATCCAGGGAATCTGCGCCCAGGTCATCAACGAAAGAAGCTTCAGATTTAACTTCTTCTTCTTTAACGCCCAGTTGCTCAATGATGATTTTTTTTACACGTTCTTCAATATTGCTCATGACCAGTATTATCCTTTAGAAATACGCTAGTGCGTGTCGTTGCGGTAGTGTATTAAAATAACCGTGGTTTGCAAGACTATTTACCTCTGGTCAAACCAGAAAAAACACCAAAAATGCGGCATTTTCCACCAAACAGTCCACAACTGCGGAGATTTTCATCACACCATGTACATGCCACCATTTACGTGCAGCGTTTCACCTGTGATATAACTTGCTTCATCTGAGGCTAAAAAAGCCACAGCAGAAGCAATTTCGTTGGGGTTACCCAAACGTTGTGCCGGTACTTGTGACAAGATACCGGCCCTTTGCTCTTCATTCAATGCGTGTGTCATGTCAGTTTCAATGAACCCAGGTGACACCACATTCACGGTAATGCCACGTGACGCAACTTCTCGTCCGAGTGACTTACTAAAGCCAATTAAACCTGCTTTAGCGGCCGCATAGTTTGCTTGGCCCGAATTGCCCATGGTGCCAACTACCGAGCCAATGGTCACAATACGACCATGACGCTTTTTCATCATGGCACGTAATACCGCCTTAGACACACGGAATACCGAGGTAAGGTTGGTATCAATAATATCCTGCCATTCATCCTCTTTCATACGCATTAAGAGGTTGTCACGGGTAATACCGGCGTTATTCACCAGCACATCAATATCGCCATAACGCTCTTTAATGGTCTTTAGCAACTGCTCTAATGAGGCCGCTTCGGTGACGTTCAATACCAAACCGGTACCATGCTCACCCAAATATGCGCTAATGGCGTCTGCGCCCTTTTCACTGGTTGCCGTGCCCACTACAGTGGCGCCACGGCTAGCAAACAGCTCAGCAGTAGCACGGCCAATGCCTCGGCTTGCACCGGTGACCAGTACTACTTTACCGGAAAAACTCATAGAGACTCCTTCAGTTATAGCAATAATAATTAAGCCTGCACTGCGGCCAAAGCCTGTTGCAAGGTGGCGTCGTCATTGACGGCCAGACCTTCAACGCGCTTGTCGATACGCTTGGCCAAGCCAGATAACACCTTGCCTGGACCCATTTCAAGAGAAAGCGTTACGCCCAACCCAACCATGGCTTCAACGGTTTCGGACCAGCGTACTGAGTAGTAAAGCTGGCGTACTAGGGCGTCTTTAATTGCTGCGGCACTGGTTTCTTGCTTAACGTCTACGTTATTAATCACCGGCACATTAGGCTCATTAAATACCATGTCGGCCAAGGTGCGTTCCAGATGTTCAGCAGCCGAGCGCATCAGCGCACAGTGCGATGGCACGCTAACAGGCAGCGGCAAGGCACGCTTGGCACCACTTTCTTTCATCAACACATTAGCTCGCTCTACTGCGGCTTTAGTGCCGGCAATAACCACTTGGCCTGGCGAGTTGAAGTTAGCGGCAGATACCACATCGTTTTCGTCTACTTGTGCCTTTGCACAATTAGCAATAATAGTGTCGTTGTCTAAGCCAATAATGGCAGACATAGCACCGGTCCCTTCGGGTACCGCTTCTTGCATTAGTTCGCCACGTAGCTCTACTAATTTAACCGCATCACTTAGCGTTAATACACCTGCGCACACCAGCGCCGAGTATTCACCCAAGCTGTGCCCTGCCATCACACTAGGCTGAGCGCCACCCTGCTGCTGCCATAAACGCCAAATGGCCACGGATGCAGTCAACAAAGCAGGCTGAGTACGCCAGGTTTTATTTAACTCTTCGGCTGGGCCGTTAATGACCAATTCCGCAAGATCGTAACCTAATGCCTCAGAGGCTTCGGCAAAGGTCTCTTTTACACTGTCATGCTCGGCTAATAAGCCGGCTAGCATGCCAACGGCTTGAGATCCCTGACCGGGGAAGGTAATGGCAAATGTCATTGTCTGTCCTTTTTTAAAAACGCACGAGAGCAGAGCCCCACGCAAAACCACCGCCAAATGCTTCCAGCAACACCAAATGGCCTCGCTGAATACGGCCGTCACGCACTCCTTCATCGAAGGCGATGGGCACACTGGCCGCCGACGTATTACCGTGTCGGTCCAGCGTAAGAATGACGTTGTCTAGCGACATCCCCAATTTACGCGCGGTGGCATTAATAATACGGTAATTTGCCTGATGGGGTACCAACCAGTCCAGCTCGGACTTATCAATATTGTTGGCTTCTAAGGTCTGGATCACAATTTCGCTTAAACGAGACACGGCAACCTTGAATACATCGTTGCCTTTCATGCTCATATAAGCATCCATTTCATTGCCGCTAATGCCGCGCTTGCGATGAGGCAGCTTGAGCATCTCGGCGTATCGGCCATCTGCATGCAAATGGGTCGACAAAATACCCGGCTCTTCGCTTGCACCCAACACGACTGCACCGGCGCCGTCACCAAATAAGATCACAGTGCCACGGTCTTCTGGATTGCACATGCTTGATAAGGCATCGGCACCAATCACTAAGATATGACGGGCGGCACCGCTTTTAATAAATTGATCCGCCACGCTCAAGGCGTAGCTAAAGCCGGCGCAAGCCGCTGATAAGTCGAAGGCGGGGATGCCGGGCACTTCTAGCAGCGCCTGCACTTCACAGGCAGCGGCCGGAAAGGCATTCTCGCCGCTGGTGGTGGCCAGCACTATCATGTCGAGATCCGATGCCGAAATGCCGGCGGCTTCAAGGGCACGCACTGCAGCAAGGTGCGACATGGTGGCGATGGTTTCGTCGGCACCGGCAATGCGGCGTTCGCGAATACCGGTGCGTTCCACTATCCAGCTGTCGCTAGTATCTACCATTTTTTCTAGGTCGGCATTGGTACGTACCGCTTCTGGCAGGTAGCTGCCGGTTCCTAATATTCTACTATTCATAGGCGTTATCTTGCGTGACTGTCCTGTGGGGCAGTATCAAAACGATGCGCGATGCTTGCAGGCAGGTCATGTTCGATTTCGGAAATCGCCTGTAAGATCGCATTTAAGAAGGCTGCTGAGCCAGCACTGCCATGGCTTTTGACCACGCTGGCGCGCAATCCTACCAAACTTGCACCGTTATACTGGTCGGGGTTCAGATGAGAGAGGCGTTTTTTTAAACAAAACGTCAGAAACTTGCTTAAAAAACCACTTTTCTTACGTTGGCCAAGCAGTAGCTTTGCCACTCCTTCGCTGGTCTTAAGCGCGACGTTACCAACAAAACCATCACACACAATAACGTCGGCTCGACCTAAAAATAACTCATTGCCTTCAATATAGCCGCCATAGTGTAACTCACCATGCTGACTTAATCGCCGCCCCGCTTCGCGAACCGCCTCATTACCTTTACTGGCCTCAGCCCCCACATTCAGCAAAGCAATGCGCGGGCGGGCAATGCCTAAGGTGTGCAGCGCCGTTTGTTCACCCATAATGGCAAACTGCACTAATTGCTCGGCGCTGCAGCTAATGTTGGCCCCCACATCAAGCAGCAAGGCATAACCGCCACCTATTTGTGGTAATCGGGTAATAAGCGCGGGTCTATCTACACCAGGTAGGGTTTGCAGGGTTTTCATCGCGATGGCCATTAAGGCACCGGTGTTGCCGCCACTGACGCAAGCACGAGCACGCCCTGATGCCAAAGCATCAAGCGCATTGCGCATAGAAGAGTCGGTTAGATGGCGCAGGGCATAAGCGGCTTTATCATCATTGCCCACCTGCTGACTGCAATATTGCACCTGCACACGCGGGTGTTTGTCTAATTGAGAGCGGCTTAACCAAGGGGCTAGCTCGTCTTTTAGACCAAATAGTAGCAAATTGAGATCAGGCAGAAGCGACAGTGCCTGCACGGCGGCAGGCACTGTAACTGAGGGGCCATAATCGCCCCCCATCATATCTAACGCAACGGTCAGCTGCGACAAAGGTTATTCTTACTTATGAATAACCTTTACACCACGGTAAAAGCCATCAGCAGTCACGTGGTGACGGCGATGTAATTCACCAGTAGTTTTGTCTACTGACAACTGTGCAGTCGTCAATGAATCATGTCCGCGGCGGCTACCACGAACGGCACGAGATACTTTACTCTTTTGTACAGCCATTTGACATCACTCCTAAATCAGTTACTTACGTTTTAATTCTTCCAAAATCGCAAAAGGATTCGGACGCTCTTCCACGGTAGGTAGCTTACCAAAACTTCGATCAAACTGCCCACCAGAACATTCATCACTTTCGTGAGTCGGTATCTGGGGCAAGGTAAGAATAAGTTCATCCTCAACCAATTCGACCAAGTTGATTTCGCCAGCCTCATCCACTTCAACAGTGTCGTAGTCTTCAGGCAGTTCTGGCGCCTCTGCATTTGCACGTAGAGGCGTGTATGTAAATTCGGATTCTATAGTGGTATCAAACAGCTCGTTACATCTTTGGCATTGGAGCGACACTTGAACTTGGGCGTGGCCCGTCATCAAGCGTAGCCCTTGGGCGTCAATACCAAAGTCTAGAGACACGTCGATATCACCATGGATACCTTGGGCTGACTCCGCAAGTCTGGGCATTAAAGCAGCGGCATACTCGCCTTTATATTTCAGACGATTTTGCGCGCAGCGAGCGGGGTCTACCTTGTTGGGCAACTTTACCTTTTCCATAAGGCGCGCATATTATAGAGAGAGCCGAGCGGAGTCAAAGAAAAAACACGCTAAACGATAAAAGAAAGCCGTACGTTTAACGCGGTACGCTATACGTTAAAGAAAAACATCGGTTTGGTTTTTACGTAGGGCGTAGGGCGGCATTTTCTCTCACGGTAACTAATAAGCTGTTAAACTGGCCACCTTACTCATCACTGATACCAACGCCATGTCGCAACTTATTCTCGCTTCTTCGTCTATTTATAGACAGCAGCTATTGCACAAACTCCGGCTCGACTTTAGTTGCATGAGCCCAAACATTGACGAAGCTGCCCTGCCCTTTGAAACGGCTCCCGAGCTGGTATTACGCCTAGCAGAACAAAAAGCCCGTGCCGTGGCCCAGCATTACCCCAACGGGCTGATTATTGGCTCAGACCAAGTCTGCGTAAATCAAGGCACCATACTCGGCAAACCGGGCACCTTAGCTAACGCTAAAGCCCAACTATTGGCGGCCAGTGGTCAAACGCTTACCTTTTATACCGGCCTCGCGGTTTATGATGCAGCCAACGATGACATGCGCTCATTAGTGGAACCGTTTTCGGTGGTATTTCGCACCTTAAGCGAGGCGCAAGTTGAGCGTTACCTGGCACAGGAACCCGCCCTAGACTGCGCCGGCGCCTTTAAATGCGAAGGCTTAGGCATTAGCTTATTTGAGCGCATGGATGGCCGTGACCCTAACTGCCTGGTCGGTTTACCGCTAATTGCACTGATCGAACTGCTCAGCGAATTTGATATCCAAGTGCCTTAACTGACAGCCGTAAGCGATCAGCTTTAAGCTGTAAGAAAAACAGCGCCGAGCTATCGGGTAGCTCGCCGCCTTGGGTATTTCTTGGCTAGCGGCTGATCGCTGACAGCTTGTGGCTGCTTTACAGCCAATCCCGCAAGTGGCGAATGTCATCTATTAAAGCAATCGGCGTATGTTGGCTTAGCGTGGTGGCATCGTGTACACCATAAGTGACACCAATGCGGTCCATGCCTATCGCTTTCGCCATGGCCAAATCGTAGCTTGAATCACCGACCATTACGGCATCTGCGGGGCTGAGTTGCAGCTCCGCTAAAATTTGCTCAAGCATTAATGGGTCTGGCTTAGACAACGCTTGATCGGCGCCACGCAAGGCGTGAAAGTAACTGCCGAGTTGTGTTTGCGCCAACACGCGGTCTAGCCCAACACGCTGCTTGCCCGTGGCGACGGCCAACTGATAACCGTCTTGGTGCAGACTTTTTATCAGCTCGCCCGCCCCCGCAAACAAGGGCGACGGCGTGGTGTTTAGCTCCAGATAATGCCGACGATAAGCGGCCAATAACGCCACTTCATCTTGTTCGGTAAGGCCATCAAACAAAATCGGCAACGCTTTATATAAACTTAAGCCAATAATGTCGCGCACTGCCGTCGCCGTGGGTACCGTCAAATTACAGTCTAGCGCGCAGGCCTGCATGCTAGACACAATGCGTGCAACCGAGTCCATTACCGTGCCGTCCCAATCAAAAATAATCAGTTGATACTTCATGCTTGCTCCATTCTATTGAGCAACTTTGTCAACGACGACTCTAAGGGCGCTTCTACCACCATGTGCTCTTCTTTACCTGGGTGGTAAAACCGTAATCGGCAAGCATGCAAAAACAATCGCTTTAGCCCTAAGCGGCGCATTTGCTCGTCAAAGATCGGATCACCGTATCGGTTGTCACCGGCAATAGGATGATCCGCATGCAAGGTATGCACCCGAATTTGGTGGGTACGACCAGTCACCGGGCTACATTCCACCAACGTGGCTTGCGCAAAATTTTGAATCACTTTAAACCGCGTTTCCGACGGCTTGCCTTCTTTATCGACCTTCACCGTGCGCTCACCCGAGGGCAGTTCAAATTTTCTTAACGGGGCTTTAACGGATCTTTGCTGAGGCTGCCACCGACCACACACCAAGGCCAGATAATATTTATCCATGGTTTTCTCACGCAACTGCTCGTGTAGGTTGCGTAACATGCTGCGCTTTTTGGCAATTAATAGTAATCCCGAGGTATCTCGGTCTAAGCGATGTACTAATTCTAAAAATCGCGCAGTGGGGCGCAGAGCACGCAAGCCTTCAATTAAGCCAAAGCTCAAGCCGCTGCCGCCATGCACCGCAATGCCCGCCGGTTTATTGATGACAATTAATGCATCATCTTCATAGACGATAGCGGCTTCAAGTGACTGCACTTCATTTAGCTTATTCTCGGGGATCGTATGGTCACGCTCGGCAACCCGCACCGGCGGTACTCTTACCACATCACCCGCCACCAGTTTATATTCAGGCTTAATGCGTTTTTTGTTTACCCTGACCTCGCCTTTGCGCAAGATCCGATAAATGAGGCTTTTGGGAACGCCTTTAAGCTGAGTTCGTAAGTAATTATCGATGCGCTGCCCTTCATACTCAGCCTCTATGGTAAGCAATCGCACACTGTGTTGTAGTTCTGTTGTCATCGGTCAGTCTTCTATCATTGAATTATGTGATTTGATGTAAAAAAGGCGTCTTGCTAAGGTTACCGTTAAAGTGTGATAATAACCTAGATTTTCGTGCTTGCCCTAAATGGGGAGGCACACCCTGAATACCCCTGGTTATCCGTTTTATTCGCGACCTTTGGGCTCTCTCTCCCCCTTAACGTGAAAGACACCTGAATAAGCGCCTCATGCGTACCCAGCCGGGAGGCTGCACCCATTACGCTCACAGACTCGAGGCCGGTGTCCGTCGGAATAACATGGTTGGGCCAGGGAAATACCAACACTGTTGAATACAGTAAAAACTTTATAAAAAGAGTCATTAATGAAAAGAATGCTAATCAACGCAACTCAAGAAGAAGAGTTGCGTGTTGCCCTAGTAGACGGGCAAAAACTCTACGATCTAGACATTGAAAGCCCAGGCCACGAGCAAAAAAAAGCCAATATCTATAAAGGTAAAATTACGCGCGTAGAGCCAAGTCTTGAAGCTGCCTTTGTCGATTATGGTGCCGATCGCCACGGTTTTTTACCGCTAAAAGAGATTGCCCGTAACTATTTCCCTGCAGGTTATAGCTATCAAGGCCGTCCCAACATCAAGGAAGTGGTCAAAGAAGGTCAGGAAGTCATCGTCCAAATAGATAAAGAAGAGCGTGGCAACAAAGGTGCCGCCCTTACTACCTTTATCAGTTTGGCGGGTTCTTACTTGGTATTGATGCCCAACAATCCCCGTGCGGGCGGCATTTCTCGTCGCATTGAAGGTGATGAGCGTACCGAGTTAAAACAAGCGCTTTCTCAGCTTAAACTGCCCGACGGCATGGGCTTGATTGTACGCACCGCCGGTGTGGGCAAATCAGCTGAAGAGCTAGAGTGGGATTTGCACGTGCTGCAAACCCATTGGTCCGCTATTCAAGAATCGGCCGAAGGCGGCCCTGCCCCCTTCTTAATCCACCAAGAAAGTAACGTCATCGTGCGCGCTATTCGCGATTACTTGCGTCGCGACATTGGTGAGATTTTAATTGATAACCCGGTGGTTTTTGAACGTGCGCAAAAGCACATTGAGCTAGTACGCCCCGACTTTGTTAGCCGCGTTAAGCTATACGAAGGCGATGTGCCTATGTTCAGCCACTTTCAAATTGAAAGCCAAATTGAGTCGGCTTTTCAACGTGAAGTGCGCCTGCCTTCTGGCGGTAGCATCGTTATCGACCCTACCGAAGCATTAACCAGTATTGATATTAACTCCTCACGCGCCACCAAAGGCGGCGACATTGAAGAGACGGCGCTACAGACCAACCTAGAAGCTGCCGAAGAAATTGCTCGCCAGTTACGCCTGCGTGACTTGGGTGGTTTAGTGGTGATCGACTTTATCGACATGACCCCCGTTCGCCACCAGCGTGAAGTAGAAAACCGCCTACGCGATGCAGTACGCCAAGATCGTGCTCGCATTCAACTAGGTCGTATCTCGCGCTTTGGTTTGCTGGAAATGTCTCGCCAGCGCCTGCGCCCTTCTCTTGGCGAGTCCAGCACTCATGTGTGCCCGCGCTGCTTAGGTCAAGGTACCATTCGCGATAACGAGTCTTTGGCCTTGGCCATTTTGCGCCTTATTGAAGAAGAAGCTCTTAAAGACAACACCGGCCAAATTCACGGCCAGGTGCCGGTCGACGTTGCCGCTTATTTGCTGAACGAGAAACGCAAGTCCATTGCCGATCTGGAGCAGCGCTACACGGTTAGCATTTACATCATTCCTAACGAACAGCTAGAAACGCCACACTTCGAAGTGGCTCGTGTTCGCAGTGGCGATGAAGAAAATGTGAGTAGTTTTCACTTAAAAACTCAAGTCGACAAACCCGTTTACACGCCGCGTGACAGTCAGTCGTCATCACGCAGTGAGCAACCTGCTTTACAGGGCTTTACCGCCCCTACGCCGGCACCAGTTGCCACAGAAACTAAAGCCACTGTTGCTGCAGCTACTGCCCCCGCCGCACCAGACAACAAGGCACCTGGTTTGTTAAACCGCGTATTCTGTGCATTAGCCGGTTGGTTTAAAGGCACTGCTGAGCCTCAGCAAGCTGTAACGCCTGCCCCCGCACCAGCACCGGAGAAAAATGTACGTCCGGCACGCAGTAATGAGCGTAATAACAGTAATGAACGCAATAACAACCGCAGTGGCAGCCGTAACAATGGCCGCTCTAACGGTCGTGCGCAAGGTAGCGACAGTGAGCGCAATAACGAGCGTCGCGATCGCAATGACCGCCAAGGCAATCGTAAACCTCGTGACGAAGAGCGCAGTAATAAAGCCCCACTCGCAGCCGAAGAGCAATCTCAGGCGGCAGTGAGCGACACTGAAACTAGAAACGAGCGTCCTCGACGCGAGCGTCGCAAGCCACGCCGTGAGAGCCCTCAGCCACAGCAAGGCGCTCAGCAATCAGAGCAGCAAAAACCTGTTGTAGCTGAGCAAGTTGTAGCCGAGCCAGCTGTTGCCACACCGCAGTCAGCACCTGAAGCTCAGCAGGGCGAGCAGAAAGAGCAAAACGTTGCCGAGCGTCGCCAACGTCGCCAAATGCGCAAACAAGTGCGCATGGGCAGCGATGGCAAACCGCTTGATGCCGTTATCCAACAGCCAGAGCCCGCTGCAGTTGAAGCTGCTCCAGCCGAAGAAAAGCAGTCTCAGCATAAGCGCAGCACCATGCCTAAGCGCAAGCGCATTAATGAAGACAGCCGTCGTCGTCGTCGTGAAGACAGCATAGCGGCGTTAATTGCCAGCCAAGGTGAAGATAAGTGGGTAGCATCAGCGGAAGAGCTGGCAGCTCAAGAAGCACAGGCTCAAGCCGCTAAGATCAAGGCTGAACAAGCTAAGCAAGCCGCTAAAGCACAAGCCACTGCACCTGCTGAGCCGGTAGCCGAAAAGCAAGTTGCAGCACCGGTTGTCGAGCAGAAAGCAGAGCAAAAGCCTAAGCCAGTAGCTGCGCCTGTTGTTGAAAAACAAGCTGAAAAACAAGTTGAGCAAAAGCCTGAGCCAGTAGCTGCGCCTGTTGTTGAAAAACAAGCCGAGCAAAAGCCTGAGCCTGTTGTTGAAAAACAAGCAGAGCAGAAGCCTGAGCCAGTAGCTGCGCCTGTTGTTGAAAAACAAGCCGAGCAGAAGCCTGAGCCTGTAGCTGCGCCTGTTGTTGAAAAACAAGCAGAGCAGAAGCCTGAGCCAGTAGCTGCGCCTGTTGTTGAAAAACAAGCTGAGCAAAAGCCTGAGCCAGTTGCTACGCCTGTTGTTGAAAAACAAGCTGAGCAAAAGCCCGAGCCAGTAGCAGCACCGGTTGCAGAACAGAAGCCTGAGCAAAAGCCCGCGCCTACTGTTACTGCTGCGCCAAAAGCCGCTACAACAGCAAATGCGTCTGGTTTATACCAGCGAGCTAAGCAAACGTCAGCGCCTATGACTAAGCCAACAGTTGTTGAACAGGCCCCTTACGTTAAGCCTGAGTACCCACCGTTGTTGCGTGATACCGTAGTGACCAGTGGTCGTTATGCAGGTAGCACCGCGGCTAAAAGTACCTCGTCTGCACCAATGACGAAACCCAGCAGTGATTAATTAACTCATTATCACGGCACTAAAAAGGCTCCTTCGGGAGCCTTTTTTTATGGACGATATTGATTAAAAGATAGCGCCCAGCGCCAAAGCCACTTTAGGCCGTGCTATGGTTTTGGTCGATTGAAATAGACCCTACAGAAGACATAAAAATCTGACCAGTTAGTTTTCCAGATTGGTATTAGTTGATTTTTAGCCGTTGCTGAGACTTTGAAATGCGGAGGCGACTCCAAACCAACGTGGCGTGCAAAGAAACACTCATGCGGTCACCCTGCCTTTCGTACTCTTGAACAGCACATTAACCACTTATGATGATTCTGAAAATACTTCCACAAGATAATCGATCATCGCTCTTACTTTTGCTGGTAGACGCCGATCTGGGGGAAAGAGGACATGCACACCACCAGGGTCGATAGGAGGATGGTCGAGTTCCAGAGCCACTAGCTCATTACGAGCCAGCGCATCAGAAACGATAAAGTCTGGCTGATAGATAACGCCCTGCCCCTCTAACGCTGCGGCCAGCAGTGCATCTCCGTTATCGGCCTTGAGGTTGCCCTTAACAGGTACCTGAATGTCACCTTCGCGGCCAAAAGACCAGCTGCCTTTATTCTGCTGTCGAGAAAGAGTATAGCTGAGACAGTTATGTCCGGAAAGATCAGCAACACGCCGAGGGGTGCCATGCCTCTCTAGGTATTGCGGTGACGCGCACACTCGCGTCTGACAATTCCCTAATCGCCTAGATTTAAGTGAGCTATCGGTGAGGTGCCCTACTCGGACTATTAGATCCCACCCTTCTTGTATTAAGTCCTGCTGCGAATCGCTTAGCCCCAGCTCTATTTCAACTAGTGGATATCGACAGCTAAACGCCGGTAACAGCGGCGCGATAAAGCGCGTTCCGAAAGATAAAGGTACATTCATACGTAATCGCCCCACCGCCTCAACTCGTTGTGCGGTTACTTCCGCTTCGGCCTCGTCGAGCTCCTGCAGAATGCGCTGGCAGGCTTCCAGGTATTCGGATCCAGAGTCTGTCAGGGTCAGCTGACGCGTCGTGCGATGCATCAGTTTGACGCCCAGTCTCGCTTCCAGCGCATCCACATGCTTGGTCGCCATGGCGGGTGATATATCCAAAAAACGGCCCGCTGCAGAAAGGCTCCCTTGAGCAACCGCCTGAACAAAAACCCGCATTCCCGTAAAACGATCTAACACTTATTTCGCACCATGAGTAAGAAAAGTTACCTGATATTAGCATGTTCTCTTACCTGTAGAGGGTGGATATAGTACTTACACATTCCTACACCGGATGACAAAAACAATGAATGAGATAAGAACGACAACCCAGATCGTATCCAATAACTCAGTGACACAACCGGTACTGTTTATCCCCCACGGTGCAGGGCCATGCTTCTTTATGGACTGGAAACCGTCTGACACCTGGGACGGTATGGCGGGTTTTCTTAAAAGTATTGCTGCACGCTTACCGGAACGTCCCAAAGCGATTGTGATGATGAGTGCGCACTGGCAAGCGCCAGCCTTCAGCATCACCAGCGGTGCGCAGCCGGCATTGATTTACGATTATTACGGCTTTCCTGAGCACACTTATGAGCTGGCTTATCCGGCACTGGGGGCACCAAGATTAGCTGAGCGGGTCGCCATATTGCTCTCTGAAGCCGGTTTAACCAATCAGCAAGATCCGTCGAGGGGGTTTGACCATGGCATGTTCATTCCTTTGAAACTGATGTTCCCCGACGCAGAGATTCCCGTAGTACAACTGTCGTTACGTCATGATCTCGACCCTGAGGCACATCTTGCAGCGGGCAAGGCACTGGCGCCGTTACGTGGTGAAGGGGTATTGATCGTGGGTAGTGGCATGAGCTTTCACAATATGCAGGGCTATGGCGATGCAAATTTTACCCAGCCGTCGCAGGTTTTTGATGAGTGGTTGACGCAGACCATTGCAGCTCAGCCAGAACAAAGACTTGCCGGTCTGCGTGACTGGTCTCACTCCCCCCATGCGGTGCAATGTCATCCGCCAAGCGATGAAGAGCATCTTATACCGCTGATGGTCGCAGCCGGTGCCGCAGGGGAAGACAGAGGCAAAAAAATCTATTCGCAACAGGTACTCAAGACACAGATTTCGGCCTTCCAATTTGGCTGAGTCTTAACCTTTAACGTCGGCAAAATATTCACAATCCATTTAAAACGGTAGGCAAGAAAAGGCTTGCTGGCGAACAGAAACAGCAAGCTGCAATCACGACGACTCAAAACAGGAGCAGAACATGAAGAATGACTCAAAAGAACGCTATGGCAGCGTCAGTAAAACCTTTCACTGGTTGATGGCAGTATTGATCGGTTGGCAGCTATTCAAATTTGGTGATCGTATCGCCGAGGGCGAACACTGGGTAGGTGAAACCTTAGTACCTTGGCATGTGTCCATCGGTACCTTACTGCTGATACTGATCGTGATGCGTCTGGCGTGGGTAATGACTCAGCGTCATCAGCGCCCCGCCCAAGAACCCGCCACCGCCAAGCTGGTTAAAGCCGGACATGGTCTGCTCTTTGCAGGTATGTTACTAATGCCACTCACTGGGATGATGGTGATGCTAGGCGGAGGATATGGCATGACTGCATTCGACTTGGAAGTCTTTGCTAAAGGTGAAGAAATCGCTTGGGCCGCAACGCTCGGCAGCCTGCATTCACCGCTGGCTTGGGCGTTGACCGTACTGATTATCGGTCACATTAGCATGGCTTTGATCCACCACTTTGTTCAACGTGACGATACGCTAAAACGAATGCTATAAGTGCCTATAATAAGACTAAACCCATTAAAAAATCAGATTTTATCTACAGGAGAATAATATGATGAAAATATTAGCCATCAGTGGCAGTTTGCGCAAAGAGTCTCTCAATACCCAACTGCTGAAAACAGTTGCAGAGTTTGTCGATGAAGGTACATCAATCGAGTTGTTCGATCTTGCGGATATCCCCCTCTACAACGGCGACCTGGATGGTGACACCAAACCGGCACCGGTGCAGGCTTTGCTAGATGCCATCGCCGAGGCTGACGGTATGCTTTTCGCCACCCCGGAGTACAATTACAGTGTCCCTGGTGTACTGAAAAATGCCATCGACTGGGTCTCACGGCCGGCGTTTGATTCGGTGATGCGTGGCAAACCCACCGGCGTGATGAGCAGTTCGATGAGTACTCTTGGCGGGGCCCGAGCTCAGGTTCATCTGCGCGATATTCTTGCGGCAACCCTCACGCCAGTGTATCTAGCTCCAGATTTTGCCCTGGCTTGTGCGCATACCGCTTTTGATGAGGAAGGCCGCTTGGTTGATGAGAGTACCCGCAATTTTCTGCAGAAATACCTGACGGGCTATACCCAATGGGTCGCCAGTCAGCGGGCCTAATACACCAATCAGAGATAAAGAAAACCGAAGGAGCTCGGAGTCCTTCGGTACTTGCCAATCCGAAGGCCAACATTCAACCAGCCAATTAAGCGTATTTAGCATAGCAAGAGTAAGGTGTTCGATCCGCTCGACTGATTAGCTCACAGACCATCCCCTATGCCTTTTATCGCCCTAATTCTGGCTATTTACAGATTGTTAGGTCTGTTGACACCTGAGAGTCCGCACGATTATTTGTGATCATTTTCGTTCGGTACTTCAGTGGACAAATCAGCCAGAGATTCCGCCCCCCAATATAACATTCCCGACTTTTTCCCCAGTACTCTTACTGAAATATGGGTATCACTGGGCTTTTCCGCCAACCCATAACAGACGTGCAGAGGCAGAAGGTGCTCTTCCCGAGGGTGACAGAATCTGGCATAGGGTGCGCGATCCCAGTGCGCCAGTCGCTCCGCCCGCTCCGACTCCTCCATACCCGCATTGGTGCAGGTATCCTCAAGCCAGTCTTCGAAAGCCTCGTTACCGGCCTGAATTTCCGGGGTATTTGGCGCAAAGAACGCTCGCATATTATGGAAGGAAAAACCGGAACCAATCACCAGCAGATTCTCGTAATCCAGAGCTTGTAAGGCTCGGCCGATCGCGAGGTGCGTAGTCGCATCCAGACTGTTGACTAATGACAACTGTACACACGGAATATCCGCCTGCGGGTACATCAGTTTGAGTGGTACAAACAGGCCGTGATCAAAGCCCCGCCGATCATCGAGCCGCGCAGAAACCCCTGCCTTTTCCAGCACATCGTAGACCTGCCCCGCCAGAATAGGCTCACCGGGACATGGATATTTGATTTCGTAGGACTCAGGAGGAAAACCGAAGTAATCGTAAATAAGAGACGGGTTGGCCCCCGAGGTGATGGTCGGTACTGTTTCTTCCCAGTGGGCACTGATAACCAGTATTGCGGAAGGCTTGCGCAGTATGCCTGCGATCTCCCTGAGCCGAACCACCAATTCGTGGTGGCCCGGATCCCCGAGCAGCGGCATAGGACCGCCGCCATGAGAGATGAATAGAACATCCGGTTTTGCGTTCATGGCTGTTACTCCTTTAGTGTCGGTTAAAGGTTGGTGCCAGTGATCTGGTTATATTTCACTGGGCCCTGTCGTCTTTTGCCTGTACCGGCTGCCAATTCTCTTTCCAAACACCGTTAACCAACATAATTCATATTCCTATACCTTACAGAAGCGCTCCACTAATGAGAGCGCACCAGTTCAACCGCGACTGTCGTGTCGTGCTCACGCCAGGATTATCACGCGTCAGTACGCTGACCGTTCCCCGCACCACCGAAATGTTCCAGCAGCAGCTCGTCTAGCGCGAACCGTCCTGCACCCTGAATAGCGAGGGCCAGCGTAGCCGCAAACAGGACCAAGGCATACTCGTAGCCGTTGTTGGACATGAATAGGCCATTACCAATATGCACGGTAAAAATGGCCACCAGCATAGTAAAGGCCGAAACCAGTGCCGCCGGACGAGTCAGCAGTCCCAGCACCAGCGCCAGACCGCCGAAAAACTCGGCACCGCCAGCCATCAGGGCCATCAGGTAGCCCGGTTCCAGTCCGATACTCGTAAGCCACTGACCGGTGCCTTCAAGACCATAGCCACCAAACCAGCCAAAGAGTTTCTGAGCGCCGTGGGCCATCAGGATCAGCCCAACCGGTACCCGCAGTACCAGTGCCGCATAACCGCCGGTACTGCTGAACAATGTCTGTGCCAATTTATTTTTCATGAGCTTGCCTCGAATAAAAGTAATGTTTGAGTGTTCCTGAAAGTAGCTACTCAGGTATGAGACACAATTTACTATCTCTATTTGAAAAGATTAATACCGATAACATTGCTTAATTATCAATAAACTGTTGATAATATAACTCTCATTCTCGTCAGGATCTTTCATGGACCGTATCGATGCCATGCGTGCCTTTGTTGCCGTGGTGACCGAAGGCAGTTTTACCCGTGCAGCAGAGCGGCTAGACATGTCGCTATAATTACGAAACTTGTATTAGCTAGGGATCGTTCTCACAGTAAAAAATACTTTCCTCACCCATTCCATACCATCCCGCATTAGTTATTGCGGGATGCCTAGAGTCTCTGCAAAGTACCATTCTATTTGTGAGGTGAGGGGCACGCCGCATTAGATAGGTAACGTGAGGTGGGCCTAAAACGACGGCAATGCCTGAGCGTACTCAATGGCCCTTTTGAGCCCCCAAGCTGCCAGTTTTATTGGAAGCGAGTTATAACTTAGTTATAACAGAGGCTTTACTGGCACATGTAATGTGAATCGTAAATTTAGAATTACAAGGTTATAACCTTGCAGGCAAAATATTGTAGCCTCTAAATCGTCGCCACTACAAAGGATCGAGCACGCTATCGCTAAGGCTTATTACTAAAAATATCATGGGTTAGTAATAATAAAAAAGACAAACCTTTGATTTTATTAAACATGATAAAAAAATATTACTAATCCTATTGCTTATTAAAGGTTATTAACTAAGGTTCACCGAGCCAGCCGCTCTATAGTAGAGGGGTTATAGAACGATAACCCTAAGGCTAGATTTAAACATGGATGTAAATGAGGAACTTGTCATGACGATGCCAGAAAAAATGCAAGCCGTAGTCTACGGTGGCCAAGGTGTGAAATCTTTAGAGACTGTCGCGGCCCCCAAAATTCTGCAGCCAACCGATGCTATCGTAAAAATCGTTAAAACCACGATTTGTGGCACAGACCTGCATATTCTGAAAGGGGATGTGCCAGCAGTGACGCAAGGTCGAATTTTAGGCCATGAGGGAGTGGGCGTAGTAGCAGAAGTGGGCAGCGCCGTTACCCGCTTCAAAAAAGGTGACCGAGTACTGATCTCTTGTGTCAGTGCCTGCGGTAAGTGTAATTACTGCAAAAAGCAGCTCTACGCTCATTGCGAAGATGGCGGCTGGATTTTAGGCCACCTGATCGATGGTACTCAGGCTGAGTATGTACGCACCCCCCATGCAGATAACAGCTTACACCATGTACCCGATGGCGCCGACGAAGAAGCGCTAGTGATGCTCAGCGATATCCTACCCACTGGGTTTGAAATTGGTGTGCTCTATGGTGCTGTACAACCGGGTGATACGGTCGCCATTATTGGCGCGGGCCCCATTGGGATGGCAGCCTTATTAACCGCGCAGTTTTTTTCACCGGCTCAGCTGATCATGGTGGACGTAGACGACTCACGCCTTGCCATGGCTAAAACCTTTGGCGCCACTCACACCATCAATAGCGCGACTCAAGATGCCGTGACCGAACTCATGGCCATGACCACAGACGGCATTGACGTGGTGATGGAAGCGGTTGGGATACCGGCCACATTCGATATCTGCCAAAGCGTAGTACGCCCGGGTGGGCATATCGCCAATATAGGCGTACATGGCACCAGTGTCGATTTACAGCTGCAAGAGCTGTGGATTAAAAACATCACCCTCACTACCGGCTTAGTGAATACTAATACTACCGACATGCTGCTAAAAAACGTACAGTCGGGTAAATTAAGACCCGCCGAGCTCATCACCCACCGTTTCGCCTTTAGCGACTTTATGCGCGCCTACGAAGTATTTGGCAATGCCGCAAAAGAGCAGGCACTCAAGGTGATCATAGATAACAGCGAATACCAACCTAAATAAAGCAGCGAGCAAGGCGGCTAAGCAACGTTTTTAGTCCGCCTCCTGTGGCTAAGTGGTCGCGGTTTGGTCATAGCGGATATATGTGCCGTAACTGAACGCTACGCCGAGGAGCTGCGCTTGCAGGGCCGCCATAAGCGGGGTAGAGGCATTATTATTTACCAGCCAGACGCAATCAAACGCCTTACTCTCGGGCTAATGCCTGTTTTTCGCGCTCCTGCTGCTTAGCTTTTTTGTAGTCGAGCGCCGCTGCCGGTACTGGCGTTACTGTGCCGGTTTCTAACCATCTTTTTAGACGATTGGCATCGGCCATATGAGTGTATTTGCCAAAAGCATCCAGCACCACAAACGCTACGGGGCGTTGATTCATTTCGGTGCTCATCACCAAGCAATGCCCTGCACTATTGGTGAAACCGGTTTTACTCAGCGCAATATTCCAATTGTCGTTGCGTACCAAGGCGTTAGTATTACGAAAACTAAGGGTGTAATTAGGTTTAGTAAAGGCGACGGTTTTCTCATCCATAGTGCTGAACATGCGGATCAGCGGATAGTCGCGTGCAGCTTTGATCAGCAAAACTAAATCATGGGCACTGGACACATTTTTTTCCGATAAACCCGTCGGTTCAACAAAATCACTGTGATGCATTCCCAGAGCGTGCGCTTTGTCATTCATGGCTTGAATAAAAGCCGCATGCCCGCCACGGTAATGGTGCGCTAAACTGGCGGCAGCACGATTTTCCGAGGACATTAAAGTGATCAGCAATAAATCATGGCGACTAAGCTCGCTGCCAAGGCGCACCCGCGAAAATACGCCCTGCATCTCCGTGGTATCGTTAATTACAATTGGCAGTTTTTCTTCGAGAGACTGCTGCGCATCAATGGCAACCATAGCCGTCATTAATTTGGTCACAGAGGCAATAGGGGCAACAAAGTTTTCGTTGTTAGCGTAGAGAATTTCATTGGTTTTTAAATCCACCAATAATGCGCTACCTGCGGCAAGATTTTGTTGGGTGGTACTGCTTGTCAGTGGTGTCGTTGCAGCATAACTGCTGCCGATATAAGCGGAGCCAGCCAATAGACAGATAGTCAAAACAGCGGGTTTAATTAAGTTAGATATAATCACAAGCGGTACTCAAGTTGAATGGTTTTACGCTGTTATACCTAGCTAACCTTCCCTGTCCGCTAGCAACAATATGACCATATGATGACATACTCGTTGCTCTGCCCCTAGAGTGCGTTCTAATTATGCTAGAGGCAGTTGAACCCTGACCTCAAAGCCGTCCGTTTGATCAGTTGCGGGAGAATGTAGCGTTAGGTTGCCGCCGGCACCCAGAGCTATGGCCTGCACTATGGCCAATCCTAAACCCGCACCTTGTTTCACGCTCTGTTGATTATTCAGTTCAGCATTCTCTTTAGTGCCTTCTCTAACACTCTTTGCATCACTCTGGCCGCGCACAAAGCGGCCGGTTAAACCGGACAAGACTTCCGGTGCCAGCACGTTGCAGGTGTTGCTCACACTCAAGACGCCCGCTCTAGATAGGCTAACGTTAATCATGCCCTCAGACGCACCGTATTTATGGGCATTTTCCACTAAGTTGCGCAGCAAGATGCCAAAGGCATCCATGTCCATCATGATTAGCACCGCCGTATCGGGCACCTTAAGCTGTAGCTTAGATTCAGCGGTTAGTCGGCTCAGTTCCGTCATTAAATAGCGCAATACGGGCACAACATCATAGGCCGTGGCCGCCACTAAGGCGCCTCCTTCAGCCTTAGCTAACTGCAGCAGTTTTTCTGACAGTCGACTTAATTGCTGTAAAGAGGCTTCAATTTGGCGTGCGCGATCTTGCAGCGCTGAGTCTGTAGTCGCGCGCTGCAAGCGTTGAACTTGTGCCAAGGCACTGGCTAAAGGCGTGCGCAGTTCATGGGCGCTATTAGCGGTAAAACTACGCTCCGACTCCAGCGCTCGGCGCAGCCGTTGTAGTAGCTGATTAACCGCCTCGCTGACGGGTGCTATTTCGCTTGGCAGAGCGGCCACCGTTATCGGTGACAAATCTCCGGCACCGCGAGTGGCGAGAGCGGCTTTATAGGCCAAGACACTGCGTAGACTCACGCGCACCCATAACCAACTGCCAAATAAACTCACTGGGATCAAAAACAAGAGCGGCATGAGTAGCGGCCACATCGCACTGCGCATCGCCTGCTGCCGATGGATCAGCGGCTCGGCTACTTCAATAAAGATAGAGCCGCTTACCGCAGACTCGCCGTAAAGCCGATGCTCGGTTTGCGTGCTAAAGCCGGGATTAGGTAGCGGCGCAAATAAGGTTAAGTCCACATCGTGAGAGCGCAGCAATAGGGTGCCATCTGCCCCGCGCACCACGTAACTAATCAGCTCTTGATGTGTGTTCACGGCGAGCTTGGAGCGCAAGGCGGCAATCTGCTGGGGTGGCGTTAAGGGATCCCGATTTAAAATTTCGGTAACGGCTAACGGCAAAATGCGCTGCGCGGTTTCTTCTAAGCCGCTGTCAAAAGCTTCATCCAACTCGGTGCGCAGCACAAGCCCTGAGGCTAAGGCCGCGATCAGCCACAGCACGGTGACGCCCAGCGTCAGCCCTATACCCAGTCGTCCTTGTAAGCTGTTCATCCAACGCTGCATGTTTTTGTCAGCCTTATTTATGAGTGTCGTCTTTTCATGATAAGGCTAAGCGATAACCCATGCCGCGCACGGTTTCTATCACTTCGCGGCCCAGCCGTTTACGCAGCCGGCTGACATACACCTCAATGGTATTACTTTCGATTTCGGCACCAAATTCATATAAATAGTCTTCTAACTGCGCCTTAGATAATAAGGTGCCGGGACGTTGCAACAGCGCTTCAAACACCGCCCATTCGCGGGACGTAAGATCCAACATCTGGCCGTTTTTATGCACGGAATGACTCACTAAATCCACTTCCAGCCCACATATATTAAGCACAGGATTAGGATTGCCATGATAACGCCGCGCCACGGCGGCCAAACGCGCCGAGAGTTCATTTAAATCGAAAGGCTTTACTAGGTAGTCATCGGCGCCGGCATTTAAGCCATTAATGCGATCGGTAATTTGGTCGAGGGCGGTTAAAATAATTACCGGCGTGCTATTGCCTGCACCGCGTTGCTGCTGCAAAAAATCCAAGCCACGGCCATCGGGTAACATCAAGTCCAGCAAGATCAGATCGTACCGCGTGGTCAAGACGCAGGCGCGCGCCTCCTTTAATAGCGTCACCCAGTCCACCGCATGGCCGTCATCGGCAATTTGCTCACGAATAGCCTCGCCCAGCGCAACGGTATCTTCAATCAGTAATATCCGCATCTGCCGCTCCTCGAATTGGTTTTTTCTTGGTCGATTTTACTGTTGAGAGTAACCGCCTTAGCTGACAATCAGCTGAATCATCAGTTAAACAAGCTGAGCTCAATTAAGTGGCGCCAATATAAGGCCAGCTGTTAATTTCCAGCCGCCTGATATTTTTGCCAAGTTGTTACTTTTGCCGGTCAATTGTTTTTGTCGTTCAGCTAGCTGTCAGCAAAGTGCGTCATGATTAAAGCTCACCACAGAGGAGTCCCCCCATGAAACACATTCTATTGACTGCCAGCACCCTAGCCTTAGCACTTGGCGCCACTAGCGCCTATGCGGGCGATGATTGCCATGATGCGGTGGCCGATTGGCAACCACAAGAAACCTTACGCCAAATGGTAGAAGCCAAAGACTGGCAGGTAAAACGCATCAAAGTTGATGACGGCTGTTATGAAGTGAAAGGCTTGGATAAGGCAGGTAATAAAATCGAGGCCAAGTTTGCGCCAGGCACACTGCGCATTCGCAGCTTTGAAGTGGACTTTGACGATAACTCAGACTTGTCTGCCTATCCGATGTTACCAGTGCCCGTGTTGTCAGCTAAGCCTGAGCAGCCTGCTACTACAGCACCCGCCGCTACTGAGCCTATGCAGCCTACTGCGACGCCCGCTAAATCCTAAGCTTTAGCAAATGCCTCGCTGGCACTTTAAGTGTGCCACTACAAATACAGTAATGATATTGGCTGCCTGCTTGCTCTTTATAGAGCCTCATCACTTATTATAGAAGGGCCTGACCATGAAGAAAACAGCAACAATACTCGCACTCACCGCTTTGCTTACCCTACCCAGTTTGGCGCAGGCAAAGCCCGTCACCCTCACCACTGAGTTGAACGGTTATAACGGCGACGGCGCTTATGTGGCTATTTATCTCACCGATGCCAACGGCAAATATCAAGACACCTTGTGGGTCGCCGGCGGCAAGTCTAAATATTACAAACACTTACGTGATTGGGCGCGGGGCAGTGGTCTAAAGGCTGCGACATACGATGGTAAAACCGGTGCTAGCCTCGCCAGTGGTAACACGCTCGCCACCACAGTGGAGGTTGCCGATAAGTGGCTGGATGCAGGTTATCAGTTGCGTATCGATACCGCAGTGGAAGACCTGCGTGAACACAGAGCCGAAGTAATAGCGCCTTTTACTCGCGCCAACGCTGGCCAAGTCACCTCAGGAAAAGGCTATGTAAAGTCTTTTAGTTACCAACTGCAATAAGCTCACGCCGAACTATTAAGGTTTAAAAGTTCAGGCCGCATGTAATCCTAGGAGGCTCGCCATGCTTAGAAAGTTTCACTCCATCTCAGCTTGGCTGGCCTCCCTATTACTGCTGGTATTAACCTTGAGTGGCGCTCTACTGTCTTTAGCTCCAGCAATTGAACGCAGCAGCGCAGAGCTAGCTGCCAGCCAACAATTAAACGTGGCTGAGTTGGCCAATCGTATTGCCCAACACTACCCCCAAGTAGAACAAATTGAACGCCGCCCTTCAGGTGGCATCTTGGTTTATTATCAGCAAGCCAATGAGGCAAAAGTGTATTGGGTGAGCCCAGCCACCGGCCAAGCACTCGCGCCCTATCAAGCTTCCGCTTTTTTTCGCTGGCTGAAAAATTTGCATCGCTCCTTTTTACTAGACACTCCAGGTCGACTAGCAGCAGGCGCTGGCGCATTTATGATGCTGGTGTTGTCGGTTTCTGGCACCCTGCTTTTAGCACGCCAACAAGGTGGTATTCATCGTTTGCTGCGCCCCTTAGCAGGCAGCGGCAGTAAAAGATGGCACGCGGAGCTAGCCCGAGTCGCATTACTGGGCTTGTTATTATCTGCACCCACCGGTTTATATTTGTCGACAGTCACCTTTGAACTCGTGCCCGAGGGCATACAGGCGGATCCCGAGCCGCCGCAAATTTCGTTACCGCTTACGCCACAAACCCCAATCGCGCCCATTGCCAGCTTAGCCGCCCTGCAAGCCACACCGGTAAGCGAGCTAGAAGAGCTGATTTATCCCTACCCTAATGATCCGACTGATGTTTATTCGCTGCGCACTCACCAAGGTGCTAGCTTTGTAAATCCTTATAGCGGTGAACAGCTGGCTTACCAAGCTCATGATAAACCTCATGGCGTTTATGCCTTGATCACCAAGCTGCATACAGGAGAAGGACTTTGGTGGTTAGGCCTTTGGCTGGGCTTAAGCGCCTTAGCGGTGCCCGTGCTGGCCGTCACCGGCCTGCAAACCTGGTGGCAAAGGCGAAAAGCCATGCCCAAGTTACTAAATAACAGCCAAGCCAAGGCGGCGGATACGGTAATTTTGGTGGGTAGCGAAGCCAACAGCACATGGGGCTTTGCCCGCACGCTGCATGATGCGTTAACTGCTGCGGGCCATGCAGTACATACCGCGCCTATGAATAGCGTGGCCGCCCATTACCCACAGGCGAAGCAGCTATTAGTGCTTACCGCTACCTATGGCGACGGTGATGCGCCAGCATCGGCTGACCATTTTTTAAGTCGCTTAAGGGCGATTAACCAACTGCCGATTGCACGCTTTGCGGTATTAGGCTTTGGTGACCAACAATTCTGCCATTTTTGTCGCTTTGCCGAAGAAGTAGACACGGCACTACTGGCGCGCGGTGGCGAATCATTGTTAGCACTAGAAACAATTGACCGGCAATCCGCACAGACATTTGCCCGTTGGGGCACGCGCCTAGGTGAGGCACTGGGCCATGAGCTAGTGCTGGAGCATAAAGGGGTGCGAGTACCGACCACACGGCTGCAACTGGTGGATCGCGTGGATTATGACGTTAATAGCGACACGCCCACCAGCGTACTGCGCTTTGCAGCAATGCCAAACTCACGCAAGTCTTGGTCACGTTTAAGCCGCTCAGCTCGCTTGCCACACTTTGCCGCCGGCGACTTAGTGGGCATTTATGCACCGCACAGCACGGTGGCACGGCTCTATTCGCTGGCCTGTGCCTCCAGCGATGGTGTACTGGAAATTTGTGTGCGTAAACACGCGGGCGGCGAGTGTTCGAGCTTTTTGCACCACTTACAATTGGGTGAGCCAATAGACGTCTTTATTCAGCCTCATCCTACTTTTAGGCCACTGCTTGGCGACACACCCTTGATCTTAGTAGGCGCCGGTACCGGAATCGGGCCACTGGTAGGCTTTATTCGTAATAATCAGCAGCATCGCCCTATCCACTTATATTGGGGCGGGCGAGATCCACAAGCGGACTTCTTATATGAGACAGAGCTACAAGGCTATTTAGCTGATGGCCGCTTAACCCAACTGCATGCGGCTTTTTCTCGGGTGGGTGATCGCAGTTATGTGCAGCACAGAATCACGGCTAATAGCGAACCGTTACAAGCACTGATAGCCGCGGGTGCTCAAGTGCTGGTATGTGGTGGCCGCAATATGGCTACTAGTGTGGCAGAGGCACTGGATCAACTATTAGCGCCGCTTGAGCTGAATGTGCAAACCTTAAAAACAGCAGGCCGCTATCGAGAAGATGTGTATTAACTAAAGTCACTAGGAACCAATTATGATAACGCTCTCACAATTAACAGAATTTTTAGGTTGGGCTTCGATAATTAATATTGCTTATATTCTCTTGGCCACCATAGTCATTGCATTTATGAAGGGAACAATATCTTCCATTCATAGCAGGATATTTAGAGTGGAGGGAAAAAAGCTCGACGCTATGTATTTTAGCTTTTTGAGTAATTACAAAATTGCAACTTTGGTTTTTATAGTTGTTCCATATATTTCTTTAAAAATGATGGGCCAGTAGAGGTTTAAGAAGAGTGGTGATGCCGTTACACAAGACAAAAAAGCCATTTACCGAGGTAAGCCCGGTGAAACGGCATAAACCGAACAAAAGATGTGGATCTCGCTTTTGGTTTACACCTCACTCCTTACGTCTCACTGCCCATCGTTTATATTAACGATATTGCGCCAGCAGTCCATCGCAAGCTGACTCGATTAAATCTAGTACCTGCTCGAAGCCCTGTTCGCCGCCGTAGTAAGGATCTGGCACTTCTTGAACTGCGTGATCACCAAGGCTTAACAACAGTTTAATTTTATGCTGATGCTCTGCTGGGCACAGTGCCTGTAGATCCGCTAGATTACTGTGGTCTGCGGCAAGAATGAGGTCGAACTTAGCAAAATCATCGGCCTTAACTTGGCGAGAATGAATGCCGCTAAAATCATAACCGCGTCGCTCTCCTGCTGCGCGCGAGCGTGCATCCGGTTTAGATCCCGCGTGGCCGCCATAAGTACCCGCCGAGTCAACAGTAAGTGCCACGCCCGCACTTGCCGCACGCTGGCGTAATACCGCCTCTGCCGTCGGCGAACGGCAAATATTGCCTAAACAGACGATTATCACCTTTAAATTATCGTTATTTTTCAAATCCTTAGCCATTTCTTCAATCCTATACATCAACACTCATAGACACACGTTTTTTCAATCGCTTACAGAGGATGCAGAATGCGATGTCTAAAAGCTTATGACTTTTTAGCTGCCGTGTTCCATGGCGCATGCAGCGCGATGCTCAATAACACACGTTTACCACGGGTTATGGTGGAAACACTGTGTTCATATAGATCGGGCCGGAACAAAATAACCCGATTAAAAAGAGAAAAGATCACACGCTCTGTTTCGAAAACGCCGCCCTCTTGCGCTTTTATCATAACAACGTTTAACTTGTAGTAGCTACCACTGCCCATCGGATCATGATGTTTCATCACACTATGCCCTTTGGGATAAGTGACCAGATTAACGCTTAGCCGCCTAAAGTGCAGTAAACCACGGTTAATCACCCTACTCATGCTGAAGTCTCCGTCATCATCACTCACAGATTGTGTTAATACACTCATTTTTTAAAGAGAAAATCTACTCAGATACATTGTTGTTAGCTTGCGGGCTCGCATAGTTTTGTGGGTACATAGCGCGCAGCGCCGTGTCATCAAGCTCTTGTTTAAAATCGACATTTTGACCGATTTGTTGGGCTCGAGTCACCGCTGGGCGATGTGCAATGTGTTCAAACCAGCGCTGGATACTTGGGTATTCACTTAAGGCATGTTCCCCCAACACCCGAGAAACTCTGCTCACCCAGCACCAGGCCGCGATGTCGGCAATACTGTAATCTTCACCCACTATGTAATCACGATTGTTCAAGTGCGTGTTTAGTACTTCATAGTGACGTTGGGCTTCACGCAAATAACGATTGATGGCATAGGGGATTTGCTCGGGAGCCGCATGGCGAAAATGGACCGCCTGACCAGAAAAGGGCCCTAAGCCAGTGGCAACAAACATCATCCAAGACAGTAACTCGCCACGTAATTCGGGACGACTACCCAACTGGCCGCTTTTTTCTGATAAATAAAGCAAAATGGCGTTGGAGTCGAACACCCTTACTCCATTGTATTCAATGGCGGGCACTTTCCCGTTGGGGTTAATCGCTAAGTATTCAGCGCTGTGCTGTTCGCCTTTTAAGGGATCAACGGGCACTAATTCATAGGGCATTCCCGTTTCTTCGAGAAACAAGGCAACCTTCATCGGGTTAGGCGTGGTGTGAAAATAGAATTTTATCATCAGCGTCTCAAATTAGGTCAAATGCATGACGTGAGTCCAAAGCGTCAAGGGTTTGGACTCTGCGAATACTCTTGAACTTAGCTATTTTTTTCCCAAATAAAGCGTTCAAACGCGTTATCCACGGGGGTATCTGCAAAATGATTGACGTAATTGCTCATTACTTTTTGTGCCATGCCTAAGGTGATTTCCAGCAGCTGTTGGTTAGCGTAACCGACGGCAAAAAATGCATCCTGCTCTGCCTGTGTCAGCCGACCGCGATTGCGCACCATGGCTAAGGTGGTGTCGTGCAGTGCCTGCAGTTTTTCCGTCGGCATGGCAGTGCTATTACGCAGGGCTTCGGTTAATGCGGGATCCACCTTCATCATGTGCGCAATCCCCGTATGAGCGGGTACACAGTAATGACATTCGTGCTCCACATTAATGGTTTGCCACACCACAGTAAGCTCTTCTGCATTAAACGAGGTCTTTTGAAATAGGTCATGCAGCAACCGATAGCCTTCTAGCAGTGTTGGCGCTTCAGCCATCACCGCGTGCAGATTTGGGATTGAGCCAAACGCTTTCAGTGATTTTTCTAGCAGCGGCTTGCTATCACTTGGTGCAGACTCGAGTGTGTGCAGGGTAAAGGTACTCATGGACTCTCCAAAACCGCACAATAATGCGGCTATATCGTGGTTTAGTAGAGACACTATAACTAGACCTGAACGATCGTTCAAGTTAGAATTGAACAATCGTTCAGGATGAGGTCACCCATTGAAAAGTACTAAATATGATCGTCAGGAGGCTATTCACAATGCCACCAACCTATTTTGGGCCAATGGCTTTCATGCCACATCAATGCGCAATATCCAACAGGCCATCGACATGCGCCCCGGCAGTATTTACGCCAGTTTTGGTAGTAAAGAGGGCCTATATAAAGAGGCGATGCAACACTACACCGCCATGAGCAAAGCGCGATTAATCGCCAGTGTTGCGGCCTCAGCGTCTCCGTTTGAGGGGCTGAAACAATTTATTAAGAATGCCGTGGTTGGCGGCCAAACCTGCGCACCCAGCAACCTGTGCATGCTGGTCAAAACAATCTCGGAGCTAACCGATGACAACGCGGAGTTGCTCGCCGAAGCAAAACATTTGCTGCAAGAAATGGAGTCGGCGTTTGCCTCTATTTTAGTAAAAGCCCAACAGCAAGACGAAGTAGATACGACAAGAAGCCCTGCCCGCCTAGCGCGTTATCTGCAAGTTCAGCTGATGGGATTGCGCGCCTATGCCCGCACTAATACCGACGTTGAACAGCTCAATGACCTGATTGATGATGTGTTTGATAACTTGGCAAAAAGCGCACGTTCCCCAAAAGTAACGCTTAAAAATGCACGATAAATATGTGACAGGATTGATGCGGGGGGGGGTTATGCTCCCCCACTAGCATTACTCCATTTGTCGCGACACCAACTGCTGAATTTCGTGTTTTAAATTTCGGGTGAGCTCAACAAACGCTGCCACCGTGGGGCGAGGTTCAGTATCAGGATAATGTAGCTCGATTTGCATCAACAGCTTTTGACGCTTGATAGGAATAAATACACAGCCTGTGCGATTAAGAGAGGTGATACAACGGGGAGCGACAGCAACACCTAGCCCAGAGGCGACTTCAGTAAGCAGCGTTTGCATAAGCACCGGCTGGCTTACAATATGCGGCGAAAAATGCTCGCGTTGGCAAGCACCTATGATCTGGTCGAATAGTCCTGCGGCCTCACTGCGTTCAAACAATACAAACGGCTCCGCAGCTAGCCCATGGCGGGAGGTATCGGGTAACGGACGTGAGAAGCCTACGTCAATACTTCTTTATCAAAGGCATCTAACTGTTGTTCGACAGTCAGATCTTGCAAACTAATAGCAACGTGCGGATAGCGCTGAGCATACGCGCGTACCAACGTCGGTATGAACCCCGAGCAGGCAGAGCTGATGTAGCCAATGCGTAGATTACCTGCTTGCCCTCTGGCTGCACGCTGCGTGTACTCCTTGGCGCGGCCTTCCAATGCGATCATGGCGTGGGCTTCCACCAGTAGCACTTCCCCAGCGGCCGTGATCTTCACCTCTCTGGTATTTCGCCAGAATAGACTGACTCCGAGTTCCTCCTCCAGACTTGCAATCTGTCGGCTGATGGCTGGTTGAACTATATGCAGCTCACGAGCTGCGGCAGAAAAACTTTTCAGCTTAGCCACCGCTATGAAGCTGCGGAGGGTACATAATTCCATCAGAACTCCCATGTTGTGTGAAGACAGCGATAGCGACGTCTAACAATAATTAATGTGTTTTAAGCATAACTGATATCAATATTGATTATTTTTATTATAGGTTGGCCATCGTTATCCTACCCTAGCTTTCATACACATAACTCATAGGATATCCCATGCAAACGCTATCAAAAATTGGCGGCTTAACCCTATTGTGCATCGCCAGTTTGACCATCATGGTGGGTACTTTGCTTGCACCTGGGCTAATCAGCATTGCCGCAGCGTTAGGCGTCGCCGATACTGCTAGCTGGTTAATCACATTGCCATCATTGGGCGCCATCTTTTTTGCCCCCTTCGCTGGCCGCCTGATTGACCGTTTTGGGGCCTACCGCTGCTTAATTATCGGGCTATTTCTTTATGGTTTCATTGGAACTACCGGTGTTTTTCTGCATGGTAGCGTAGCGGTATTTACCAATCGGATCGCATTGGGCGCCGTCACCGCGTTAGTGATGGCAGGCGGTACCGTGCTGATTTCTGAGTGGTATAGCGGCCGTGCTCGCCTGCGCATGATTACTCAACAAGGTATGTCAATCGAACTGGGTGGGGTCATCTTTCTATTTCTTGGCGGCCTGCTGGCCACTCTCGGGTGGCGCTGGCCGTTCGCGCTTTATCTAATAAGCTGGTTTTTTCTGCTAATGTTATTGACCTGCGTCCCCGCAAAGTCGCCGCCTCCCAACAACGCAAAAACACCCGAGGACGATCACAATACCGCCGTACCGACTGCACTAAAGGTCGTGTATTTAGCAGCCACAATAGCGATGACCGTATTTTTTACCGCGTTCGTCATTTTGCCTACTCGCTTACATGCTCTGGCATTTAGTGAGGCCGAAACCGGCTACTTTCTGTCTTTCATCTCTCTGGTCGCCGTTGGTGCAGCCATGGTCATGCCACGCGTGTCTCGTCGACTAGGCGAGCGCAATACCCTAGCACTCGCCTTTACTCTCTATACCGCGAGTCATACTGTTTTCTATCTGGCAAATAGTTTGGCTGCTTTCGTGCTCGGCGCAGGCGTCATCGGAACCGCATTTGGTCTATCCATACCACTCGTGACACATATGACCGTTGAGCTTAGTCACTCACAGTATCGCGGCCGTAACCTGTCCTACCTAACTATGGCAATTTTCCTTGGCCAGTTTATGGCCTCAATGATGGAGCTTTTGCCTGGCGGCACCACTGCAACATTTTGCTTTGCAGCTATCCTCGCCTGCCTCTCTGCCTTTTTCTTGATTATCTGCCCACTAAAGAGATCTCCATTGCAGATATAGCCATTGGTATTGAGTTCCACAATAAATGCTAGAACGTATCGATGTGGTCTACTCAACTAGGGGCTAACCGAAGCACTTGGTAGTACGCGGCGACACAATATTTGAGTGATCGCTCAATAACAACTTGAGTGACCACTCAAATTTGGTTATTGTAGCGTTTCTGTTGATTTAACATTGGTCTTAAAAACCACGTTACCCTGTCATTAAGGAAGAATCTCATGTTAAAAACTACATCACTTATTATGCTTGCCGCCACCACCCTGCTTTCTGCGCAAGTTGCACAAGCCACCGCAGAGAAGGGCGTGGCTGCTAGCGTACGCTTTAGTACCACTAGCAATGGCACCGATGGTGTCGACCTGCATCAAGCCAAAATGAGAAAATTACACGCAGAAAAAACAGGTATACTCGAAGTCGAATATATCCCCGCACAGGTATATATAAATGCCGGCAGTAATGGCACGGATGGAGTTGACTATCTTAGAGAAAAAATGGCGAAGCTAAAGCGAGAGAATGGCACAGCGGCGCCAGTGAAACGTGTTCCCGCTACCGTTACACTAAACACAGCAAATAACGGCACCGACGGTGTCGATCATTTCGATAACCGCATGCGCAAACTCACTAATCAATGCTAAATTATGAAGCAGCTCCGCTACGGAGCTGGAATTAGACAGTTCAATTCAATCGCTATGATGTTTATCAGCGGTCAATAAGTAAGGCGTTCAGAACTATCAATTCAGCATCAGACTTTCAAGTGAGAATCTAGTGCTGAAGGCGAGTAGAACGCTCTTGACTGACAAAGAGTTAATATGATTAAAAAACTATTTTTACTGTTGGTTGCAGCGATTGCTATTGCCCTGTTTTTTCACTTTGAGCTGCACCAATTGCTAACGCTCGAAGGCTTAAAAGAATCAATGACGCAATTTAACCAATGGAAAGAACAATCTCCATTATTGGTCATTGGTGGCTTCTTCTTACTGTATGTATTGGTCACGGCTCTCTCTTTACCGGGGGCGGCTATTTTAACCGTGGCAGCCGGCGCCCTATTTGGTTTAGGGCAAGGCGTATTAGTGGCGTCTTTTGCATCCAGCATAGGCGCAACACTGGCTTTTTTAGTCTCCCGCTACCTGCTGCGTGACGCCATTAAACTGCGCTTTCCGGAGCGGCTTGCCGCCATAGATGCCGGTGTTGAAAAAGAAGGCGGCTTTTACTTATTCACATTGCGCTTAGTCCCGGTATTTCCATTCTTTTTAATCAATCTGCTAATGGCTGTTACCTCAATCAAGTCATGGACCTTCTACTGGGTAAGCCAAGTGGGTATGTTTGCAGGTACCTTTGTATTTGTTAATGCCGGCACTCAACTTGCGCAAATTGAGAGTGTATCAGGCATATTATCGTTGAATTTAATTTTATCGTTCGCTTTATTAGGGTTATTTCCGCTGTTGGCAAAGGGAGCGTTAAACATGTTTAAAAAACGGCGTGTATATAAAAACTATACCAAACCTAAAAAATTCGACCGCAATATGATTGTTATTGGCGCGGGGGCCGGCGGTTTGGTCACCAGCTATATCGCTGCGGCAGTTAAAGCCAAAGTCACCCTCATTGAAGCCGGTGAAATGGGTGGCGACTGCTTAAATTACGGCTGCGTACCCAGTAAAGCGGTGATTAAAAGTGCAAAGATGGCGGAGCAAATTCGCCACGGTGCAGATTATGGCCTTGAAAACGCCACCCCGCAGTTTTCGTTTAAAAAGGTAATGGCCCGCGTACACCAAGTGATTGCCGATATAGCCCCCCATGACAGCGTAGAGCGCTATACCAATTTAGGGGTCGAAGTACTAAAAGGCTACGGTAAATTAGTTGACCCGTGGACAGTTGAAATAACGCTGAATCAGGGTAGTACACAGACCCTCACCGCTCGTACCATTGTTATTGCCACCGGCGCACAGCCCTTTGTACCGCCGCTACCAGGCATTGCAGAAACCGGCTATGTCACCAGCGATACCGTATGGAACAAATTTTCCCAGCTTGATGATGCCCCTAAAAAGCTGGTGGTACTTGGTGGCGGCCCTATTGGTTGTGAGCTGGCACAAAGCTTTGCTCGGCTCGGTTCAGAGGTGACGCAAATTGAAATGAGCGATCGCATCATGAACAAAGAAGATCTTGAGGTGTCGCGCTTTGCACACGATGCGCTGACACAAAGCGGGGTTAACATTTTAACGGCACATCAAGCACTGCGCTGCGAAACTCGCGCCGGAATAAAATACATTGTGGTTAAACACAACGACCAAGAAATCGACATTGAGTACGATGAACTACTGTGTGCCGTTGGCCGCAGTGCGCGTCTTACCGGTTATGGTCTTGAAGCGTTAGGCATTGAAACTAACCGCACCTTGGTGACTAACGAGTACCTAGAGACGCTTTACCCTAATATTTATGCAGCAGGCGATATTGTTGGCCCCTACCAGTTTACCCATGTAGCCGCACACCAAGGGTGGTACGCCGCAGTCAATGGCTTATTTGGTCAGTTTAAGAAATTTAAAGTCGATTATCGCGTGATACCGTGGACCACCTTTATCGATCCAGAAGTGGCGCGCGTGGGTATAAATGAGCAAGAAGCGACAGCCAAAGGTATCGACTTTGAGGTTACTCGCTTTGAATTTGCAGAGCTAGATCGTGCCATTACCGACAGCGCCACCAACGGCTTCATTAAAGTAATTACCCCCAAAGGCAAAGATAAAATACTTGGCGTGACCGTGGTTGCAGAACATGCCGGCGACTTGATTGCGGAGTTTGTACTGGCCATGAAATACAATTTAGGGCTTAACAAAATATTAGGCACCATTCATAGCTATCCAACTTGGGCTGAAGGTAACAAATACGTCGCCGGTGAATGGAAACGTAACCATGCCCCGCAAACTGTATTAAACTGGCTTGAGAAGTACCATGCTTGGCGCAGAGGCTAACCGTGCTTAACGTCGCGTTAAAACGAGCCTTAGGCGGCACTCTGCTTGCGCTCGCGTTTGCCAGCCATGCACATTCAGCGCCCAGCACCGCTAATAAAGTCGCGGCATCACAGCCTATGCACTGGCAGCAAATTGAAGCCTTGGGTAAAAATAACGATGTCTACTTTTATGCTTGGGGTGGTGATGCGCAGATTAATGCTTATATACAGTGGGCGGCACAACAGGTTAAAACGAAGTACAACATTAACTTAGTGCATGTGAAGCTCAGCGATACCAGCGAGGCGGTAAGCCGCGTTTTAGCCGAGAAATCAGCGCGTAATAATAGCCAAGGTAGCGTTGATTTAATTTGGATCAACGGGGCTAATTTTGCCACCATGAGCGAGCATTCGTTACTGCTAACAGCATGGGCAAATAAGCTGCCCTACTTTGCACTCACCGACCCTGAGAATAACCCGGCGGTTAACTTTGACTTTGGCATTGCAACTCAGGGGATGGAGGCTCCTTGGGGGCAAGCAGTGCTGACCTTTTATTACGATAGCCTTGCCATCACTCACACTCCACCCAGCACATTAGATGAGCTATTAAACTGGAGCACCCAAGTTCCTGGGCGTTTCAGTTACCCAAAGCCGCCTGATTTTTTAGGCATGAGTTTTTTAAAATACGCATTGGTGATGTTACACCAAGACAGTGATCAACAGACTCAAGCACAGCTTAACCTGCCCGCTTCTGCACAAAATACAGCACAAGTACTCAACCCCTTGTGGACGTTTTTAAATAAACTACACCCGACACTTTGGCGCAGTGGCCAGCATTTTATGCAAAGTGGCGCCCAAATGCGCCGCTTAGTCGATGATACCGAGCTAAGTTTAGGTTTTACGTTTTCAGCGCCTGAAGTACCTGCGGCAGTGCAGCGTTTTGATTTACCTCGAAGCATTCGCAGTTACGCCATGCAGGATGGCAGTTTGAGTAATACCCATTTTGTAGCGATTCCTTATAACGCTAGTCATCCGCAAAGTGCACAGCTGATCGCTAACTTTTTACTCAGTCCCCGCGCACAAGCGCACAAACAACAAGCCAGTGTGTGGGGAGATAGCAGCGTACTTATTCAGTCAACGTTAACCCCTGAGCAACAGGCGCTGTTTAAGCGTCAAACACCACACCCAAGCGCGCTGCCATTTAACAGCATTAAACGCACATTAAGTGAGCCTCACCCAAGTTGGGTTAATGCCATTATGCTCGGTTGGCAAACACGTTATGGCGTCACACGATGAACGCTAAGACACTGGCTCTTGATAGCCAAGATATGTTTACTAAACTGGTGAAGCTTAGCCCCTATCTGCTGCTCGCACTACTGATGCTGCCGGTGCTAGGCGGCTTAGCTTGCGTGTTGCTACCCGCAATAGGCTGGGCTCCCGCACTGCAGCAAACGACGATAGGGTTACAAGGGTTTAATGCACTGTGGCAGACCCCTGGCCTGAGTAAAATGGTTACGTTAAGTGTCACCACAGGCTTAGTAAGCACCCTACTCGCGCTGATAATCACCTTAATGATGTTAGCTGCATTCTTTAACAGTGTGTGGCTTAACCGTATTCAACGCCTACTTAGCCCCATATTAGTGATTCCTCATGCGGCCGCAGCCATTGCCGTGGGGTTTTTAATTGCTCCTTCTGGCATGCTTTCTCGATTGATATCTCCTTGGCTCAGTGGTTGGCAACTGGCACCTAATGGACTGTTCCCACATGATTCATATGGCATCAGCATAATATTAGGCCTCACACTTAAAGAACTGCCTTTTCTCTTATTAATGGCACTCGGTGCCTTGGCTCAGCCTGAGCTAGGCAAAGCGTTACGCCAACAACATAAAGTTGCGCTTAATTTGGGGTACCACCCCATGACTGCCTTTTTTAAAGTGACACTCCCCAATCTTTATCCATTGTTACGCTTACCCGTGCTAGCGGTGCTAGCCTATGCCAGTGCCAGTGTAGAAATGCCGCTTATATTAGGCCCCAACACCCCAGCTACACTCGCCGTGGCCATTATGCAGTGGTTTACCGATGCGGATTTAAACCTGCGTATAAAAGCCTCCGCGGGGGCATTACTACAACTCATTATTACCGGCGGTTTGCTAGCATTATGGCTCAGCGGTGAAAAGACTATCACGTATCTCTTTCGCGACTTAATGACCAATGGCAAACGCGACTATGCTGGTTTTATTTGGCAAAAAATAACCATGGTGCTCACCACCTTAGTTATTGGCTTTATATTACTGGCATTAATGGGGCTTGTTATGTGGTCAGTGGCCGGGTTTTGGCGTTTTCCGGCGGCGGTGCCAGAGCAATTAGTAGTGTCACACTTTCAACAGGCCTTAGTGCAGATGAGCAATCCCTTATTAAACACCCTGGCCATTGGCACGGTAACAACTGTACTGGCGGTTACCATCACCTTATTGTGTTTAGAGTCTGAGCAATTAAATGCAAAACCACTGTCTTATTTTATGAGTTCAGTTATTTATTTGCCGTTATTAGTCCCCAGCGTTGCTTTTTTATTTGGCTTAGTCTGGCTGCAGCAATTAGTAAATCACCAAGCTGTATTTTTTAATGTGGTACTTGCGCATTTATTATTCGTGTTGCCCTATGTATTTTTATCGTTGGCCAGCAGTTACCGGCGGCTAGATGTGCGCTTTGCTCATGTAGCCGCAAGTTTAGGCTCCACGCCATATCAGGTGTTTTTACGCGTGAAATTACCGCAGTTATTTGCACCTATCTTAATTGCCACCGCACTGGGCCTGGCTATTAGCTTTGGCCAATATCTACCCACTTTGCTAATGGGTGGCGGACGAATATCCACCATTACTACAGAAGCGGTGACGCTTGCTAATGGTGCCAGTCGTCGCACCAGTGCCGTGTATGCCATGATGCAAATGGCGTTACCGTTGGCAGGCTTTATGTTGGCTTGGCTGTTACCTAAGTTCTTTTTTAAAGGTGCACGTTTTTAAGACGCACTTTATTAACATTTACAGAGCGAAAGGCTTTTTAATGTCAGCTTCTTTATGCATAAAAAACTTACAACTGTTTCGCGACAGTGAGCAGCTGCTCAACTTAAACGAAAAAGTGAACGGTGGTGAAATTCTTACTATTATGGGGCCTTCGGGTAGTGGTAAGTCGAGCTTACTAAATTGGCTCACCGGCACGTTAGCCAGTCGCTTTAATGTGCAGGGTGAAGTGTGGCTTAATGATAAAAATGTGAGCCACTTACCCACTCATTTACGCCATATTGGCGTACTGTACCAAGATGCCCTGCTGTTTTCACACTTAACCGTTGCCGGAAACATTGCCTTTGCAATGCCTCAAGGTAACAAGCAGCAGCGTCTTGATAAAATAGAGCATGCCCTTGAACAAGTTGGTTTAGTAGGCCTAACTCATCGCCACCCCGACCATCTTTCTGGCGGGCAACAAGCGCGAGTGGCGTTATTGCGATTGCTATTAAGTGAGCCTAAAGCGATTTTACTCGACGAGCCGTTCAGCAAACTCGACACCCAGCTACGCGTTGATATTCGCAAATTAGTGTTTGAGCAAATTCGCCACCACCAACTGCCTGCCATTATGGTTACACACGATCATAGCGATGCCCAGGCCGCGAATGGCAAAGTTATCACGCTAAGTACACCTGGGGATTTATATGCTAGATAAATATATTACTCCCATTATAAAACCTTTGTTAGCCCCTGTGGTTCGGTTACTGCACCGCCATGGTATTACTGCCGATCAGCTCACTGTATTTGGCTTTTTAATCGGCTTATTGGCCGTGCCGTTGTTAATATTCGAGCTTTGGCTCTGTGCGTTGGCCGCCATTGTCTTTAATCGTATTTTAGATGGACTCGACGGCCAACTAGCACGCTTCTCTAATACCGAGTCTAGCGCTGGTGGATATTTAGACATTACCCTAGATTTTCTATTCTATGCGGCTATTCCGCTCGGATTTATTATTGCAGATCCAGAACAAAATGCCATTGCGGGGGCACTGCTACTCGCCGCCTTTATTGGCACAGGATCCAGCTTTTTAGCCTTCGCGATTGCAGCTGAAAAATTTCATCTAGAAAAACCTCAATTTAAATATAAAAGCTTTTACTTCTTAAATGGTTTAACCGAAGGCACCGAGACCATACTGCTGTTTATCGTGCTGTGTATCTGGCCGCAGCAGTTTGCTTTATTGGCTACTTTATTTTCCATGGCGTGTGCTATTACTATTTTTACCCGTATACAGGGAGGGTATCGTACGCTTAAGCAACACACAGCCTATACTTATCAAGCCACTGATATAGACTCTCGAGGTGCAAGATGACAAACGAAATTGGATGGCGACTTGGCTGTTTTATTAGCATATTAGCGATAATGATGCTGCTTGAATGGCAACAGCCCGCACGTAAATCTCCTATAAAAGCGAGCACACGTTGGTTTGCTAACTTTGGGTTGGTGTTTGCCTCTTCTGTGATTGCACGCTTAACGATACCCATAGGTTTAACGACGGTAGCACTTTATAATCAGCAGCACGGCATTGGCTTATTCAATCACATAGCGTTGCCAAGCGTTATTATTATTATGCTTAGTTTGTTGTTACTCGATATTTTAATATATTGGCAACACAGACTATTCCATAAGATCCCTATGTTGTGGCGCTTGCACAAAGTACATCATGCAGATGCTCACGTTGACACCAGTACCGGACTGCGCTTTCATCCTGTTGAAATCATGTTAAGCATCCTCATAAAACTGGCGGCCGTTAGTATGCTCGGCGTACCTGCAATAGCAGTACTTATATTTGAAATTACACTCAATGGTTTAGCGTTATTCAATCATGCCAATATTCGCTTACCGAATGCCATTGAAAAACCATTGCGCCTGATATTAATGACGCAAATATTACATCGCATACACCACAGCCAAACAGTCAGTGAAACCAATTCAAATTATGGATTTAGTGTTATTTGGTGGGATAAAATTTTTGGTAGTTATAAAGCCAAGGCTATAAAAACGGATAGTGAATTAGACATAGGCCTAATGGAGTATCCACAAGCGCAACAGAATGCGTCGCTATGGCATTTACTGACGATGCCATTTAAGAGACGGTGAATAATAAATTTTAAATCATCTGCCGACACTGTCATATAAAAATATGGTGTGGTTTATTATAAATAAAACAGCACTTCATATTGCTCATTGATCACTTACAAATAAAATTAAGGAGAGAGACTTGAAAGTCATACAATAAATATTTAATTACAACCTAACACTACCATTAAATCATGAACATCCATTTACCTTATCTCACTTAGTTAAACCTAATTCAACTCAAAGATACACCTTTGACATTTTTTAAAGTATTTTCACTTCATCCACAAAGGAAGCTCATGAACAACGCTATTAGTAACGATGTACAGCAACGACTACAATGGTCTCTTTTATTTTTACGGCTGGGCGTATTTATAGTCATGATAATGTGGACTCTCGATAAATTCATTAACCCAGAGCACAGCGCACTTATTTTTTAAAAGTTTTATGGTGTCAATAACTCAAGTGAAATATTGACATATACATTAGGTACGATACAGACAATACTAGTAATTTCTTTTCTCGCAGGCATTAAAAAACGCATCACATACGGAATAATTCTTGTATTACACAGTATATCTACACTGTCGTCGTACAATCAGTATCTTGATGGTTTTAATAACTTACTATTCTTTACCGCTTGGCCTATGTTAGCTGCCTGCTTCACCCTTTATATATTACGTGATCAAGATATTAAATTTACTGTAACGCATTAGATTATAGATAGTATTGATAAGCATATCTAAGAGGAATAATAACCAAACTCTAATACTGGTTATTATTCCTCTTTCTAATGAGTGATACGCAGTGCTTCCAAAGACAGAGCCATATCTTCAGCCAGATCATGAACGGCGGCACTGTTAACGTCGCGCTGGGCAAATGCGCGCAGTCCCATGATCTCAGCTTGCAACCGTCGACCAAGTCGAATCGGGTCACGCCCGCTTTCGATCTCTCCAGCCTCTTGGGCCGCGATGAAACGCGCAATAAAATACTCTTCCATGCCCGCCAGCAATTCCTCCGCTTTACGCCAACCGGATTGCTCTCGCTCACTCAGCTCCAGCACACTCTTAACTAGCATGCAGGCACGACTAGGTAAGTCCTGATCGCTGATGCTACCCAACCTACGCATATAGGCGGCTAATCCTGCTAGCGGTGAGGCATGTGCGTGTAACGTTTGCTCTAGTGCGACCAACCCTAAGTGGCCATAGTATTCAAGGGCCTCCTCAAACAGAGCGCCCTTACTGCCGAAGGTGGCATAGATACTACCTGGTCGCATATCGAGCGCTTTTTCCAGATCTTTTAGCGAGGTATTGTGAAAACCTTTTTTCCAGAACAGCTGTAACGCGCGTTCCAGAGAAACTTGTCGAGTGTGATTCGTTGCACGAGCCATGGACAACTCCAATTCCTTTAGGCTGTAATAGGACACAATAATACATTTTGGTAAATCACTCAATTTATATTGAATGATCACTCAAGTACAATGTTGCATCGTAGAAGCCGAACAAAGAGTTTACTCCACCGACACGCTTCGGACTAATGACACTCACCCTGTTAGTTACTCGTCTGCAATAAAGAGACAGCAGGATTACCTTTATCGTCACCCTCGCGAAGGCGGGGGTCCAGTGCCTTTGCAGTCAGCTCTCTGGCTGACAGCTCTGCGCCACAAACCCTGGATTCCCGTCCCCGCCTACGCGAGGATGACGTTCCTTCGGGAATGACGACAGAACCACGCCGGTTATGCGGCATTACTTAAGTAATCCTGCGTAACTTATATGGATGATGTGGCTAGCTTACCTTTATCGTCACCCTCGCGAAGGCGGGGTTCCAGTCTCTTTGCAGGCCCCGCAGGCTGACAGTTCTGCGTTACATGCTCTGGATTCCCGCCTTCGCGGGAATGACAAGAAAGGGTCCGCGGGAATGTCGACAAGCCACACATGCTATGCGGTATTACTTACCTCTTCCTAGAACTCGGAGCCGCCTGATCAAGCCAAAAATATACCGGAGCAAGTCCGGCATAATATTATAAAGAAAACTGTCTATTTTTTGCTTGGCGCTATATTAACTACAGCCCTAACTTATCAAATAAACCGGGTAACTTATCACCGAGCTTATCGCCCAGCTTGTCACCGAGTTTTTCATTCAGCTTGCGCTTTGCACGCTCAATTTCTTTATCGGCTTTTTCACTTAAATAGACATCGAACAGCTGCTGTAAATCTAAGTTGTATTTAGGATCTTGATAGGTACCGCTAATACGCACCGGTAAGATAATATTCTTCAGCTCACTCAGCTCTTCACCATCTTGGCCCTTTAAGCTGCCCACAATTGCGGTATTCAGCAATACATCTAGCGACTGATCGAGAAGATTGGTTTCGCCTTCACCGTTTATACGTAATAAAGGCGATGCCATATGCAGGTTATTGGTGCTCACCTTACCTTTGGCAATATTGAAGTCGCCGGTCATCGCGCTAAAGTCGGTTTTTTCTACCTCATCTTCAGCCGGTACCGGCAAGCCTTTTACCTTGGCATGCGCACGACGAATAAGTGCGGCAATATTCACGCCGTGCAAGGCACCGTCGGCAACTTTTATTCCCGCCGTGCCCTTCACGCTTTGTTTGATAGTGTTCGCAGTAAGGCCAGTGCCCGCGAGATTCAGCGCTAAGTCGGCACGACCTTCTAGGTAATCCAGTTCGGCGGCGGCATTCAGCAATTCACGGATGTTTACTCCCGTCAGGGTGTGTTGTACCCGAAAGAGAGCCGGATGCTGAGTCACATCAAGCTCCCCTTGGCCTTTCATGCTGCCTTCATATAATTGCGCCTGCACCGAGTCCAGTTTCACCTTACCCTGATCAACCAAAATATGAATATCAAGTTGTTCTAGTTCAATGCCACTGGCCAAAACTTTATCGACAGCCAACTGGCCATCAACTTTTACATTCTGCAACATTGACAGATTAGGTTCAGCAGAAGGCACTGCTGCAGATAAGGTTTCAGGTACCGCACCATTAGCGGCAGGCTTTGCCTCTGCACTGTTCGACTTGGCTGGGGTCGCACGCCAATCGGCCTGCAAAGCATCAATATCGAGTAACTCGGTGTGCAAGTTAAACGTCAGCTTAGGTATCGTTTGGTGGCCCACCGATAACTCACCAGTCACTGCCAGCTCACCCACATCAAGTGTCATGTCGCTAAAGTCGGCCCGCTTTTTATCCAAGTTATAAGCCAAGTTACCCTGCAGTTTTAGCTGCTTATTACCAGGAATAGCACGACCGGTGGCACCGATAAGCAGATCCAGTTCATTCAGCTGTAGTCGGTCAAGTTCTGGCGCCAGCCAAAATTGCCCTGTAGCTTTAATATTGGCCTGAATATCATCGGTAAACAGATTACCCGACAAGCTTAACGGCACTGTGTTATCCAGCGCAAAATCATCTAAGGTAAAATTAACACGATTCAAGCGCGTTAGCTTGCCGTTAATGTCGTTTTGAATAACCACTTCTGCATCGACGACCCGCACCCCAGCTAAACTCACGATCATCGGGGGGTCATTTTCGGTTGACAGTTCAGGCTGCGTGCTATTTTCTTCTTCAGTTGCGGGCTCTTCTGTCGCGGCCGCTGCCGACAGCTCGCGCAAATCATCAATATTGGTCACGCCATCGGCACGGGTAATTAAATGCAGTCGTGCATTACCCAATATCGCCTCGCCAATTTCTAACCGATTATCAAACAAGGGTTTTAACGCCACATCTAGGCTGATTTCACCGACTGATAAGGTGTTACCTTTGGCAAATCCTGGCGGATTAAGCAATGCTGCCTCTTTCACCGTCAAACCGATAGACGGAAAAAAGCGCCAGCTTAAGTCACCACTGATCACCAATACTCGGCCGGTTTTTTCTCGGGTTTGCTCTATTAATACTCGCTTAACGCGTTCGGTATCAACTACTTGAGTTAAAATGACTAGCGCTAATACTATTAGCACAACCAAAGCACCGATGCCGTAAAGTAGCTTTTTCATTGTTTATTATCCCGTGTTGCGCACAGTGCATCAGTCTTGATTAATACGACTCGCATCTGCACCTTGCTGTGCTTTATATTTGGCGTTAGCACGACTCATATAAGGACGCTCTGCCGAACCGGACATTGTTTCAAAGTTTAGCGCACCAATGACCATGTGCGGACGTAGCGCCAGCGGCAGTTTACCGCCGTTATAAAATTCCAGTACGATGCGTCCCGACCAACCCGGATCAATACGGTGTGCGGTAGCGTGTACCATGAGCCCTAATCGCGCCAACGAAGATCGGCCATCCAGCCAACCCACAATATTATCGGGCAAGGTAATAGATTCAAGCGTTACCGCCAGTGCCAGTTCGCCGGGATGTAAAAAGAAAGCCTCACCATCGGCAATAAAAATTTCGTCACTCATCACCCGCTCAATGGCGTCTGACACTTCCGCTTTAGGGCCACTTAAGTCGATATAAGGGGCAGTATGAGCCTGAAATACACGAAACTCGTTGCCTAGTAATACATCTACAGTCACACCACTTATCCGCTCGGGATCTGGCTCTGGGCTAATTTGAATAATACCGTCGGCCAAATAACGCTTAATATCGCGGTCACAAAGACGCATTACAACTTCCTCATTCAATATGAAATCTGCTGCAACAGCGACGGTGCTTGCCGTTTAAAGAACAACAAGTACCAACACGCCGTTGCAGCACTGTGGTTAAACCGCTCGAGTATACAGGCGAGTAGGAATGGAGTTACCACTAAAATACAAGCCACTGGCAATACGTGCCGCCATGGTTAAATACAATTGAGACAAGTTCCCGTCCGGCTCGGCAACCAGGGTAGGCGTACCGTTATCCATTTGACGACCAATGCTGGCATCCAATGGTAGTTGCCCTATTAACGGTACTTGATGCTCCTGCGATGCTCGCAAGCCACCGCCTTCACCAAATAACGCCTCTTGATGACCACACTGTCCGCACTGGTGATAACTCATGTTCTCTATTACGCCAATCACGGGAATATTCACCTTGCGGAACATGCTAATGCCTTTAACCGCATCGGCCAGCGCCACGTTTTGTGGGGTGGTGACTACTATCGCCGCCGTGGTGGGCACGTCTTGAGCCATGGTGAGTTGAATATCACCTGTGCCTGGTGGCAAGTCGACGATTAAATAGTCCAGTTCACCCCAACGGGTTTCGCGCAATATTTGCGATAATGCCTTGCTGGCCATCGGGCCACGCCACACGGTTGCATCACCGGCTTTCACTAAAAAACCGATGCTGTTAGCAACAATGCCATGGGCACTCACTGGCGCCATGGTTTTGCCGTCGTCGCTGGCGGGCTTAGACTGCGCAACACCTAACATCATGGGAATGGAGGGCCCATATACATCGGCATCTAAAATGCCCACCCGCGCCCCAAGTTGGTGCAAGGCCAGTGCGATGTTAACCGCCGTGGTCGACTTGCCCACGCCGCCCTTGCCAGACGACACCGCAATAATGTTGCGCACGCCACCCACATTTTGGGATTCACCAGCATGTGCTAAGGTCGCTACATCGTGGCTTAATTGCCATTGCACTGTTTGAGCACCGCTTACTTTACACAGCTGCTCGTCCAGTTGGCGCAAGCTCGCCTCAAGCTGATAATCAACAAACGGCAACACCAGTTTAATCACTAAAGCAGAATCGGTGAGTGTAATGCCACGTACAAATCCAGCGCTTACTGGATCTCGAGCCCAATGCGCAGGCACAAACTGACCTAACGCCGTCATAATCTGTTCATTACTCATGCTTTTTTACCCCAGAATTGATCTATTCAACACTCTACCAAAAAGCCTGCGATGGCGTAAGGCATAACACACTAGGGCTAAGCCATGAAGCCGACTAATTAAGTGTTTCACCCCTCATTTCACATAATTATCTTATGCACGACCACTCAAAAGCGCCGCTTATTGGCTTTGCCCGTGAAAAAGCCGCCAAAGTGTGTATAACCGAAAAAAACTCGGGTAACATGTCGGGTCCCATCAAATTAACTTAACAGAATGGAAATTATGGCTATCGAACCGCGTAAGATACTTGTCACCTGTGCCCTACCCTATGCCAATGGTTCTATCCACCTTGGTCATATGTTGGAGCATATTCAGGCCGATATCTGGGTTCGCTATCAACGAATGCGTGGCCATACCGTTCACTTCATCTGCGCCGACGATGCCCATGGCACGCCCATCATGCTGAAAGCGAAACAGCTGGGTATCGATCCCGAGCAGATGATTGCCGCCGTGCAAAAAGAGCACGAGGCCGACTTTGAGCGCTTTAATATCGGTTTTGACAACTATCACACCACGCACAGCAGCGAAAATCGTGAGTTTGCCGAACTGATTTATGGTCGTCTGAAAAACAACGGCTTTATTGAAAACCGCACTATCTCTCAGCTATATGACCCCGAGCAAAATATGTTTTTGCCCGACCGCTTTGTCAAAGGCACCTGCCCCAGCTGCAAGGCTGAAGATCAGTACGGTGATAACTGCGAAGTATGCTCGGCGACTTACAGCCCAGCCGAGCTAATTAACCCGCGCTCGGCAGTGTCTGGTGCCACGCCGATTATGAAAGACAGTGAGCATTTCTTTTTCGACCTGCCGCAATTTAGTGGCATGTTAAAAGCCTGGACTCGCTCTGGTGCACTGCAAGAAGAAATGGCCAATAAACTGGAAGAATGGTTTGAGGTTGGCTTGCAGCAGTGGGACATTACCCGTGATGCGCCCTACTTTGGCTTTGAAATTCCTGACGCACCGGGTAAATATTTTTACGTGTGGCTGGATGCGCCTATTGGCTATATGGGTTCGTTTAAAAACTACTGCGACAAACGCGGTGACATTAGTTTTGACGAATACTGGAATAAAGACAGCACCACCGAGCTTTATCACTTTATTGGTAAAGACATCGTCTATTTCCACAGCCTGTTTTGGCCAGCTATGCTCGAGGGCAGTAACTTTCGCAAACCCACCAATATTTTCGTGCACGGTTATGTGACTGTTGATGGTTCTAAGATGTCCAAGTCTAAGGGCACCTTCATTAAGGCCGATACCTATCTCAACCACTTGGATCCCGAGTGCTTGCGCTATTACTACGCGGCCAAGCTGTCTAGCCGCATTGACGATTTAGACTTAAACCTAAAAGACTTTGTCGCCCGCGTGAACAGCGATGTGGTGAATAAACTGGTTAACTTGGCTTCACGTAACGCCGGCTTTATTGCCAAGCGCTTTAACGGGCAGTTGTCCGCCAGCTGTGCAGAGCCTGAGCTGTGTGCCGAGTTTGCCGATGCGGGCGAGCGCATTGGTCAGTATTATGAGCAACGTGAATTTGGTCGTGCCATTCGCGAGATCATGGCCTTAGCCGACAAAGCCAACCGTTATGTGGATGACAAAGCCCCATGGGTAGTGGCCAAGCAAGACGGCCAAGACGATGAGCTACAGGCTATTTGCTCGGTGGGTATTAACCTGTTCCGCATCTTAATGACCTATCTCAAGCCGGTAATGCCGAAGCTAACTGAACGCGCCGAAGCATTCTTGAATACAACGTTGAGCTGGGATTCCGTTCATGAGCCGTTGGTGGATCATACGGTGAACACCTTTAGTTCTCTATTTAGCCGCATGGATGTTGATAAGGTGGCCGCCATGGTGGAAGCCTCTAAAGAAGACTTAGCCGTTGAACAAGCGCTGGTTACTGCTCCCGTTACCGGACCATTGGCAGATGACCCCATTAGCGAGACCATCAGCTTTGATGATTTTGCTAAAATCGATTTGCGCGTGGCGTTAATTACCAAAGCCGAAGCCGTGCCCAAGGCCGATAAACTGCTGCGCCTTGAGCTCGACTTAGGCGGTGAAACTCGCCAAGTGTTTGCTGGCATTAAGTCGGCTTACGCTCCCGAAGACTTAGAAGGTAAGCTCACGGTGATGGTCGCCAACTTGGCGCCGCGCAAAATGCGCTTTGGTTTGAGTGAGGGTATGGTATTAGCCGCCGGACCCGGTGGTAAAGACTTGTGGATTTTAGAGCCCCAGGTCGGTGCTCAGCCAGGCATGCGTATTAAATAGGTCCCCTTCGGGAAGCTATCAGCGGTAAGCTATAAGTCTATAAGCATTAAGATAAACAAAAAAACACCGAGCTTTTGGCTTGGTGTTTTTTTATATCTATAAGCTCGCGGCTTACGTGCTGAAAAGCCGCTCTTTAACCGGGAAAGAACAAGAACTTGGCACCAATGATGATGAGAAAGGTTGCAAAGGCGCGTTTGAGGGCCGGTGCCGATAGCTTGTGTGCCAAAATGGCGCCAAAGCGGGCAAAAGGCATGCTGGCCAAGCTTATGCCTAACAGTGCAGGCAAATAGACATACCCCCACGCTTGGGCGGGTAATCCTTCATGGGCCATGCCGTGTACGACATAGCTTAGTGCGCCCACTAACGCGATAGGAAAACCGCACACGGCCGATACCGCAACGGCCCTTTGCATAGGCACCGAACACCACGTTAAAAATGGCACCGTGAGCGAACCGCCGCCTATGCCAAAAATACCCGATGCCCAACCAATAATGCCACCCACCGCAGCTTGCACCGGCTTACCTGGTAACTTAGCCGCCCCTTGCGGCGCTAAACTAAACAGCATTTGGGCCGCCATTAACCAAGCGAACAAGCCAATTAAGCGTTGCAGTAAGGGACCGGACAGTTTATCGGCGGTATATCCGCCTAGCCAAGCGCCAACCACTATGCCCACCGAGATCATGCCCGCTAGTCGCCAATCAATCGCTTTACGACCGTGGTGCGTGTGAATGGCGCTTAGCGAGGTAAACATAATGGTGGCCAATGAGGTGCCCACCGCCATGTGGGTCACGAGATCGCCACCTATGCCCTGCAGTTTAAAGCTGATAATAAGTACGGGTACAATAATTAAACCGCCGCCTACCCCAAATAAACCCGCCAAGGTGCCCGCAAAGGCTCCCAGCGCCAAATACATTAACCAGGTCATTAATCTCGTTCCCTAAAATGAATATTTATACGTAAGCGTTACAGACTTCTATTATGCCTGTAATACAGAAGGATAAAAATAGCGCTAAATAAACCGGTGAAGAGTGAAGAGGATGACAGAATCTTAAAACCAAAACCTACTTTTGCCACGGAAGAACAGTAATTAGGTCTGAAAAATGTTAATGGTATTGGCGGAGACTAACTCTCAGCCACAGTGACTGGCGAAACAGAGACTGTATATGCACACTGGCTTGGGTGTGGTCTTTGTTTCATGTCGTTCCCTTCACTCTTTACGCTTCACCCTTCACGGCAGAGATGCTGGGCGCTATATCCAACCCTAGATGTGTGTTTTAGCCCCCAGGCTAATGACTACGCGACGGTTGGTATTACGCCCTTCTGGGTGGCGATTATCGGCTATAGGTCGACGTTCACCATGGCCTTCTAGACTCACACTGCCTGCTGGTAAACCTAACTCGATAAAATAGGCTTTAATCGCCTTCGCACGCCCTTCTGACAGTTGCTTATTATGATAGGCGGTACCAAAGCTGTCGGTATAGGTATTGATCACCACTTCATCTATATTAGGATCGGCTTTCACGTATTCGCTGATCATTGCCAAGCGCTGACTGGAATGGTCCGTTAACACATCTTGGTTATTGACATAATTAAGCACGCTAAAGGCAATGTCTTCAAAACTATAAGGCAACAGATTGGCTTGGCAGTCTAAAAATGCGTCGTAGCGGGCACGAAAATTAACCGACGATAGCCCCACACTCGTAAGCTGGCCATTGCGATACCAGTCGTCAAAGTAAAAAGTGGGCCAACGGCCTTCGTTAAGCTCTTCTAGCATGACCCACGCCGATTGCTGCTCAACCATGGCATCAAACTGTTGATAAAAGGTGACCTTCGACAGTTTATGGGCCGCTCGCCCCGGTTGCCACAGAGGTGGCTCACTGACTAACGCCGCCGATTGGGTGCGCGGCTGGGCGCGCAAGGGGCTGAGCGCAAACACTAAATTGATATTTTTAGCAGCGCGACTCACAAAGGCACCGGTGCCAAAACGAGGAATAGGATGCTCTAGCCGACATTCTATGGCCGAGTCTGAAGTCAACCGCCACAGTGACTGATCCATATTGGCAAGGTAGGCTCGGGGCTGTGCCCAAGCACCTGCACACAGGGTCAGCCCTGCTATTAGAGTAATAATACGCACGGCGGCTCTCCTAATAATCGACACACTTGTTATCGGCGCCGAGCGCGATACCTTTAATATATTTTTGCCGCACAAGTGCGCCGAAAGCAATAAGAGCGGTGTCTTATTTTAGCTGCGCGCTAGGCGCTTGGTGCTGGGCGCTTGGTGCTGGGCGCTATATTTATCACAGATCTTAATACTTTGCTCCGTGAGCTTTAATGCTGTGCGTGAGCACGGCCTTTTCTGCCGCCGACAACCAGCAAGCTTCTACGCTATTGAGTGCCAGCTGCAAGATTTCGTCGTTGCTGGCGCCCAGCCCTTGTTGCAGCGCGGCGTAATTGGCATTCATATAGCCACCAAAATAGGCCGGATCGTCAGAGTTAACCGTGACACACAAGCCCGCATGCAATAGCGCCAGCATGGGGTGCTCGCTCATGTCATTAATCACTCTTAGTTTAAGATTAGACAATGGGCACACCGTAAGCGGTATTCGCTCTTGGGCCAGTCGAGCCATTAGGGGAGCGTCATGAATGGCGGCAACACCATGGTCGATACGCTCGACCTGAAGCACATCTAGCGCATCACGAATATAACTGGCAGGACCTTCTTCTCCTGCATGGGCGACGAGTCGATAACCCTGTGCCGCCGCGGCTGCATACACCTCACGAAACTTAGTGGGCGGATTGTCTTTTTCTGCCGAGTCTAGGCCAATACCCGCTAGCTGTTGTCGAAAGGGCTCGGCTTGGCGCAAGGTTTCAAAAGCAGACTCTTGGGATAAATGGCGTAAGAAAGACATTATTAAATGGCTGGTTAGTCCCCACTGCTGTCTTGCTTGTGCTAGCGCCCGCCCGATGCCACCAATAACATCGGCAAAAGCTACTCCACGGTCGGTATGGGCTTGGGGGTCAAAAAATATTTCTACGTGGCGTACGTTCTCAGCCTGCGATCGCATTAAATATGCCCACGTGAGATCAAAAAAGTCCTGTTCGGTTTGTAATACCTGCATGCCCTGATAGTAGACATTTAAAAACGATTGCAGGTCGCTAAACTGATAAGCTGCCTGCAGGGCGCTTTCATCCGCATAATCGAGAGTGATACCATTGCGCTTGGCTAAAGCAAACACCATTTCCGGCTCTAGCGTGCCTTCAATATGAAGGTGCAACTCGACTTTAGGCAGCTCGCTAATAAAGGGGGACATGGCATTTCTCCAAAAGGTGTCTTGAACACTCACCATAGCCATTACAGGCTAAAGCGTAGTGAATACGCCTAAAAGATAAGATAGTAAGTACCTAACAACAAGCATTTAACAATAAGTACTTAACAATCAGCGCCATCAGCTTAGCGTCCGACACGACGCTTTGCCGCTAATTCATAACAAGGACTGTGACATGTTCTCTTTTTTAAAACGCTGCTTTATTTGGCTGCTGGCTCTCATCATAGTGGTGCCACTGCTGCTTAGCGTGCTGTACCGCTATGTGCCCGTACCCGCCACACCACTGATGGTGATCCGTCTGTTTGAGGGAGAAGGCTGGGCTAAAGATTGGCAGCCCTCGGCACGCCTTTCTTCCCACCTAAAAGCGGCGGTGATTGCCGCAGAAGATAATAAATTTTGCCAACACAATGGCTTTGACTGGGCCGCCTTCGCCGACGTGTTGGGAGAGTTTAAAGACGAAGGTAAACTAAGAGGTGGTAGCACAATTACCATGCAAACCGCCAAAAACCTCTATTTGTGGCCCAGTCGCAGTTTTGTTCGCAAAGGATTAGAGGCGGTTTATACGCCTATGCTCGAGCTTATTTTGCCTAAGCAACGCATTATGACGCTGTATTTAAACATTGCCGAATTTGGCCCTGGCATCTATGGCGCCGAAGCCGCGGCACAGGCTTATTTTAATACCTCGGCGGCCAATTTAACTCGTCATCAAGCCGCCCTACTCGCCGCGGTATTACCCAATCCTAGACAGTACCACGCAGGTAATCCTTCGGCCTATGTGCAAGGACGAGCCCGTACCATTACGCGCCGTACTCAGCAATTGGGCCCGCTGCTTAAATGCGTGGCTAACTGATAAGTTAATGGCCTTGTCATCGGCTTGTCATTTATCATTACCACATTAGGCAGAGCGCCATAACGCTGGATATATAATTAAGACTGGACTATTCGAGACGGGTTCAAGGAGTTGTAATGAGTAAAAGAAATCTGATCTGTGATATTGATGGCGTCATATTGCATAACAATGACTTAATTCCTGGGGCAGATGCCTTTGTGCGCCGCGTTCTAGAGCAAGATATAAACTTATTGTTTTTAACCAATAATCCGGCGCAAACCCCTCGGGATTTACAAAACCGCTTTTCCTCGGCAGGCATTGACGTGTCCGAGTCGCTTTTTTATACCTCAGCCATGGCCACCGCCGAATTTTTAAAACGTCAAAGCGGCGAAAAAGCCTATGTGATTGGCGAAGGGGCATTAATTCACGAACTGTATAAAGCCGGTTTTACCATTACCGATATTGATCCCGATTTTGTGGTGGTAGGTGAAACCCGCAACTACAATTGGAGCATGATGCAAATGGCAGCGCGTTTTGTTGCCGAAGGGGCGCGATTTATTGCTACCAATCCGGACACCCACGGCCCGCACATGCACCCCGCCTGTGGAGCGTTATGCGCACCAATTGAGCGCATGACCGGCAAAAAACCGTTTTACGTGGGCAAGCCTAGCGCGTGGATTGTGCGTGCGGCGCTTAATCACATGGATGCGCACTCTGAAAACACCCTCATTGTGGGTGATAACTTGAACACCGATATTTTAGCGGGTTTTCAAGCAGGCCTTGAAACCATATTGGTGCTGACCGGCGTCAGTCAAATCAAGGATATTGATAAGATGCCCTTTCGTCCTCAGCATGTTTACGCCTCGGCAGCCGACATCGATTTATTTTGACCCTATGCATAGAGTCTGTTGGCCTTTCGCGTTTAAATTTTGTTTTGCTCTAACACCCTAACTAATAAGTTGATTTAATGGATTCTTCTTTTATCGCTATCGCCTTTGGCTGTGGCTTGCTTGTTTACTTGATTAACCTGCCGCCGTTAATTGGCTTTTTGGCGGCAGGCTTTGTGCTTAACGCCATGGGTTATGAAAGCAATACCGCCCTAGATACGCTGGCCAGTTTAGGGGTCACTCTGTTGCTGTTTAGCATTGGTCTGAAGCTCGACATTAAAACACTGCTACAAAAAGAGGTCTGGGGCACTGCCTCTGGCCACATCGTGCTCTCTACCTTGCTGTTTACTCTGGTGTTGTTAGGCATAAAAACTATCGGCTTTAGCCTCGCGATGGAACTGGAGTGGCGCCAAGCCGTGTTAATGGGCTTTGCACTTAGTTTTTCTAGTACCGTGTTTGCGGTAAAAGTATTAGAAGAGCGCAGCGACATGAGTACCTTTTATGGCCGTATTGCCATTGGGGTGCTGGTCATGCAAGACCTCTTCGCGGTGGCGTTCTTAACCATTTCTAAAGGGCAAGTGCCCAGCCTGTGGGCGTTAAGTTTACTGGTGTTATTGCCACTTATTCGTTGGCTTGCCTTTAAAATAATGTCGCGCATTGGTCACGGCGAACTGCAAACCTTGTTTGCCATCTTTTTAGCCTTAGTGATTGGCCACGGCGGGTTTGAGCTAGTAGGGTTAAAAGGCGATTTGGGCGCACTACTTATCGGCATGATGTTGGCCTCTCATTACAGTGCCTCAGCACTGGCTAAATCTTTCTTTAATATGAAAGAGCTGTTTCTAGTGGCGTTTTTTTTAAGCATTGGCTTAAACGGCATGCCGACCCTCGAGGCGTTGTGGATAGCCGGCATTTTGCTGTTGGTGCTACCACTTAAGAGTCTGATTTATTATTGGTTATACAGTCGTTCTAAACTGCGTATTCGTACCGCGTTGCTCGCCACGTTTAGTTTGTCTAACTATTCTGAGTTTGGCCTTATTGTTGCCGCACTTGCCGCCAAGCAAGGCTTATTAAGTAACGACTGGGCCATTGTGGTATCCATTGCTTTGGCGGTCTCCTTTGTGATTTCAGCGCCACTCAATAGCAATAACGAAAGCCTCTATCGACGCTTAATGATGCGGTTTCAGCCCAAAGAAAATACCTATCTACACCCAGCAGACCAGCCTATTAAGCTCGGCGACGCTAAGGTATTGATTATCGGCATGGGCCGCATTGGTCAGGGGGCATATATGGAGCTAGAAAGCCGTTATCCGGGCCAGTTATTGGGTATCGACAGTGACGTTAAAAAAATAGAATTACTGAAAGAGCTAAACATCAACGCCATTGAAGGCGATGCCTCTGACTCAGATTTTTGGGATAAAACCAGCATTAGTGAACAGCTAGAATACATCTTTTTAGCCATGCCTAATCATGCGGGTAACTTGTATGCCTTAGAGCAAATTCGCTATAACCATTTTAAAGGTCGAGTGGCCGCTATTATCTGTTATCCCGATGAAGGTGCCCAACTGCGTGCGATGGGAGCCGATGATATCTTCAATATCTATGAAGAAGCGGGTAGCGGTTTTGCCCATCACGTCATTGAATCTGGGTGGGGAGCGAATCTTGAGGCTCCAGAAGTAAAGACTCAGAGGTAAAATAAGAAGTGAAGCATAAGAAGTAATGAATGAGGTGCATAGCGCCTCATTTTTACGGGGCTCATGCCCGCTTGCGTCTTCACTCTATGTACCCTTGTTACACTGATGGCCGCCCTTTATAATAGCCGCGATTTGGCTCATATTATTGATGACATGTTTGAATAATTGGATAAAACCAAGACGCCTCCTTAAGCCATACCGATCACCGCTCTGGTACGCCAAGCCTTATGGCCTTTGGCGCACCCAGTGACCTTGTATGTGAGTAGACGGCTTTTGTCCGCTCTCACCACACCCACTCTATAATCCTGGAACATTCACAATGCTATCGAATATCAAGCAGACTTGGTTTTTTAATATCCGAGGAGACGTGCTGGCAGGCTTGGTCGTTGCGCTCGCTTTGATCCCCGAAGCCATCGCCTTTTCTATTATTGCCGGTGTTGACCCTAAGATTGGCTTATATGCCTCATTCAGCATGGCCGTCGTGATTGCTTTTGCTGGCGGTCGTCCGGGCATGGTGTCGGCCGCTACCGGTGCAATGGCACTGTTAATGGTGACGCTGGTTAAAGATCATGGCCTACAATATTTACTGGCAGCCACTTTATTATGTGGTCTATTACAGCTTATTGCCGGGTACTTACGCTTGGGCGAGTTAATGCGCTTTGTGTCGCGCTCTGTAGTGACCGGGTTTGTGAATGCGCTGGCTATCTTGATTTTTATGGCCCAACTTCCCGAGCTGATTAATGTTACTTGGCATGTGTACGCCATGACGATTGCAGGCTTAGGTATTATTTACCTACTGCCGCTGGTTCCGCGCATTGGTAAGCTGTTGCCCTCCCCCTTGGTGTGCATTGTCAGCCTCACACTGCTAGCCGTCTTCTTCGGTATTGATATTCGCACCGTCGGTGATATGGGCGAGTTACCCGATAGCTTGCCGATATTCTTGTGGCCTGATGTGCCGCTTAACTTTGAAACCTTAGCGATTATTTTCCCCTACTCGTTGTCGTTGGCCATAGTGGGCTTGCTTGAATCAATGATGACCGCCACCATCGTTGACGATTTAACCGACACTAAAAGTGATAAAAACCGCGAATGTAAAGGCCAAGGTTTAGCTAACTTAGCCACAGGAGCGCTAGGCGGCATGGCCGGTTGCGCCATGATTGGCCAGTCGGTGATTAACGTAAAATCCGGTGGCCGTGGTCGTCTGTCAACCTTGGTTGCTGGTGTCGTACTGCTTATGATGGTGGTGTTCTTAGGCCCGTGGGTGTCACAAATTCCGATGGCGGCATTAGTCGCGGTGATGATCATGGTGTCTATTGGTACCTTTAGCTGGAGCTCCATCGTTAGCCTTAAAGCCAACCCTGTCAGTTCAAGCATTGTAATGGTCGCCACCGTCGCCACCGTGGTATATAGCCATAACTTGGCGTATGGCGTATTAGTAGGTGTATTGCTTAGTGCGCTGTTTTTTGCCAATAAAGTGGGCCAAATTTTGTATGTTGGATCCTCTCTACCCGATAAAAACACCCGTGAATATCAGGTAACTGGCCAAGTCTTTTTTACCTCTACTGAGCAATTTGTGGCCGCCTTTGACCTGAAGGAAGTAATTAAACAGGTGCGCATTGACGTCTCTCGGGCCCACTTTTGGGATATTAGTGCCATCGCCGCCCTAGACAAAGTCGTGTTAAGCTTTACGCGAGAGGGTGCCGAGGTAGAGGTCATTGGCCTTAATGAAGCCAGTGCCACCTTGGTTGACCGCTTTGCGGTACACAATGATCCAAAAGCGGTTGCTAAACTAATGGGCAATTCACACTAAGAGCCTCTAAGGGAGAACACACCATGACAATTAATGTAATGGCCTGTATAGATGGCTCACGTTATGCCAGTGCCGTGGCCGACGCCGCCACTTGGGCTAGCTTGCGGCTGGATGCACCACTGAATTTACTACATGTACCAAACAAACTAGCCCCCCCAGTGTCGCCAGATTTAAGCGGTAGCATTGGTTTCGGCAGCCAAGAACAACTTTTAACGCATTTAAGCGAGTTAGATGCCAAGCAAAACAAGCTGTCGGCAGAGCGTGGCCAACAGTTACTAGAAGCGGCTCAATCACGCGTGCTAAGAAACGGCGTGCTAGCCACGTTATTGCAAAGGCACGGCGAGCTGATTGAGACCTTGGTTGAATTTGAACCCAGCACGCGATTGCTGGTGCTCGGTCGTCACGGCGCAAACTCTGCCATAGATGCCCCTCATTTGGGTCGTCATGTAGAGCAAGTCACTCGCACCTTACGCTGCCCTATGTTGCTGACTAAAGATTATTTTAAAGCGCCTAAAAAAGTACTGCTGGCCTTTGATGGTAGCGCCAGCACCCGCCACGCCGTAACTGTGCTGGCTAACAGCCGTTTGCTGGTCGGACTCGAGTTACACTTAGTGCTGGTGGGCGAAAATAACGACGCACACCGAGAACAGTTAAACTGGGCAAGCACGTTGCTAGAATCAGCTGATATCTCGACGTCTAGCCATATTCTATCTGGTCATGTAGAACAAACATTAGCGCATTATCAAGAGCAGCAACAAATAGACTTGATGGTGATGGGTGCATATGGCCATTCGCGTATTCGCCAGTTGATATTGGGCAGTACGACCGCAGCGATGATCCGCAACGCTAAGGTACCCTTACTTATCTTACGTTAATACTGCTGATGAATAGCCGCTAAACAAAAACAGAGCCTAACGGCTCTGTTTTTTGCTTTGTGACAATGGTGTGAAAGTTGATGGACATCAAACCCTAATGCCAAAGATGTATGCTACATTGATTTTGAGTCGGAGCCCCCAGCGATTCTTTTATTTTAAAGTCAATAATTTATCATCGGGATCAAGCATATGAAAACAAATGTATTAGCCTGTATTGATGGCTCCAAACACACCACCACCGTTTGCGATTATGCCGCATGGGCCAGCCGACAGCTGGATGCCTCTCTGGTGTTATTGCACGTATTACCCAAACCTGAACCTACGTTATTATATAATGTAAGCGGCGCCGCTAGTTTAAGCTCGCAAGATGACATTACCAAAGAGTTGGCGGATTTAGACGCAAAGCGCGCCGCATTAGCCAAAGAGCACAGTAAACAAGTGCTAGAGCGAGCCAGTAACCATGTCACCGAGTCAGGATTTCCTGCGCCCCGCACCATTCAGCGACAGGGCCGCTTGGTTCATGAATTAGAGCAGTATGACGATTACTGTCAACTACTGGTGTTAGGCCGCCAAGGCGCTAATGAAGATGATGCGGTCAGCCGCTTGGGTAGCCATGTTGAACAGGTTATTCGCACCACTGATAGGCCTTTGCTACTTACTTTGGGGACTTTTCAGCAACCGACCAAGGTGATGTTGGCGTTTGACGGCAGTAAGACCACCCGCAAAGGCATCGATATGCTGGCCTCTTCTCCTTTGTTTCGTGGTCTGGAGTGCCATATTGTTATGGTAGCAGGCCCCGACCCACAAAATCTAGAGCAGCTAGAAGTTGTTCGCTTGCAGCTAGAAGACGCGGGTTTAAAAGCGGTCTCGGCGTTATTGCAGGGGGAAGTGAAACAGAATTTACTGGCCTATCAAGAAAAGCAAGGCATCGACTTACTTGTGATGGGCGCTTACGGTCACTCTCGCATTCGCCAGTGGCTACTGGGCAGTATTACTAACTTAATGCTGAAAGAGTCGACTCAGCCGATGCTGATTTTGCGCTAACCGTTATTTTTGCACAAGCAAAAGCCCTTGCAGGCATGGCCTGCAAGGGCTTTTTTATAGCTTACTAAAATCGTGAAGCGGTATATCAAATACATTAAATAATAGGTCTATTTAGCGACTCAATAACGGTTGAGCAAAGGTACTATCCACCGCAGTGCGATGGCGTTTGCCTACGGTGTTTGACACCTCTCTCCTCACCATTCACTCTGCACGTTGTTTTAAGCGATGCCTTTCTCGCGCAGGTACTCTTCATAGCTACCGCTAAAGTTACGAACGCCATTTTCGCTCAACTCTAAAATACGCGTGGCCAGCGAAGATACAAACTCGCGGTCGTGAGACACAAAAATCAGCGTGCCTTCATACATCTCTAACGCCATGTTCAACGACTCGATAGATTCCATATCCAAGTGGTTGGTAGGCTCATCCATAATCAAGATGTTTGGCTTTTCCATCATTAACTTACCAAACAGCATACGTCCTTGTTCACCACCGGACAACACACCTACTTTCTTTGCGATGTCATCCTGGCTAAACAGCAACCGGCCCAACACACTGCGCACGGTTTGCTCATCGTCACCAGGCTGCTGCCACTGGCTCATCCAGTCAAACACGTTAAGGTTGGTATCAAAATCGGACGCATGATCCTGCGCATAATAGCTAATGCTGGCATTTTCAGACCACTTATAGTGACCGCTTTTAGGAGAAAGCTCATTGACCAGAGTTTTTACTAAGGTCGTTTTACCGACACCGTTTGCACCGAGGATGGCAATACGCTCCCCTACTTCTACTCGCATATCCAGATTTTTAAACAAGATATTGTCATCGTAGCCCTGAGCCATTTGCTCTACTTCGAGTACGTTACGATAGAGCTTTTTATTTTGCTCGAAGCGCATAAACGGATGTTGACGACTAGAGACTTTAACCTCATCCAGTTTGATTTTATCAATCTGTTTGGCACGAGACGTCGCCTGTTTCGCCTTAGAAGCGTTGGCACTAAAGCGCGCCACAAAAGATTGCAGCTCGGCAATTTGCGTTTTCTTTTTCGCGTTATCAGACATTAAACGCTCGCGGGCCTGATTGGACGCTTGCATGTAATTGTCGTAGTTACCCGGATACACTCGCAGCTCACCATAATCCAGATCCGCCATGTGCGTGCAGACACTGTTCAAAAAGTGGCGATCGTGAGAAATGATGACCATGGTACTGTTACGCTCGTTTAACGCATTTTCTAACCAACGAATGGTGTCGATATCCAAGTTGTTGGTTGGCTCGTCCAGCAGCAATACGTCTGGGTTAGAGAACAACGCTTGAGCCAGCAGCACGCGCAGCTTTAAACCCGGTGCGACTTCGGCCATAGGTCCAGAGTGCTGTTCAACGCCAATGCCTACACCCAGCAGCAATTCACCGGCACGAGCTTCTGCGGTGTAACCATCAAATTCAGCTACCACGCCCTCTAGCTCGGCAGCTCTCATGTACTCATCGTCGCTGGCTTCTAGGTTTGCATAAATAGCATCACGCTCGTGAATCGCAGCCCACAATTCACTGTGTCCCATCATCACCACGTCCAACACTCGGTGATCTTCGTAGGCAAACTGATCTTGGCGCAACTTACCCAGTCGCTCGTTAACATCGAGACTCACGTTGCCTGAGCTGGGATCCAGATCGCCGCCCATAATTTTCATAAAGGTGGACTTACCACAACCGTTGGCACCAATCAGGCCATAGCGGTTGCCGTCACCGAATTTCACGGAAATATTTTCGAATAGCGGCTTGGCGCCGAACTGCATGGTGATGTTGTTAGTGGAAATCAAGAAGCGGACTCACAAATTAACGAAATGAAAAGAAACAGGCGTTAGCCGAAGGCGCATAGGATACCGACTGTGGGGGGAAAGTTCAAAGAGTGTGCGAATTTATCGCCTGTTCTGCCGTTAATAGGGTTGTGACGAGTAAAATAGGAATAAGCAGATTTTTTTTATATCATATCGGCTTATGTAAAGTCATCTTATGGAGAGCACGATGCGCGAACATTATCTTACCGCCAGCTTGGTTGCAGAAGTAGAAGCTATTGCCCGCGAGGCCGGCGCCGTTATTATGGATATTTACAGTCGCCCATTCAGCGTCACCGAAAAAGCCGACAGCTCCCCTTTAACTGAAGCCGATGCCGCGGCACACCACTTTATTGACCAACGCCTTAAACAACTCACTCCGCTACTGCCAGTACTCTCCGAAGAAGACACCGCTCAGTTTGCGGGCCCCGATACCCAAGGTCGATATTGGTTAATCGACCCGTTGGACGGCACTAAAGAATTTATCAAGCGCAATGGCGAGTTTACCGTCAATATCGCGCTCATTGAACAAGGCAAACCGGTGCTGGGCGTGGTCTATGCTCCGGCATTGGAGGTATGTTACACCGCAGCCCAGGACTTGGGGGCACACAAAGTAGACGCACAAGGCCATATTAGCCCTCTTGCGGTGGCGACACATAATGCCAATAACCCGTGGCGCGTCGTCGGCAGTCGCTCTCATGCGGGCGCCGCAATGCCGCAGCTACTGGCACAACTAGGCAACCATAAATTAGTCGCCATGGGCAGCTCCCTTAAACTGTGCTTGGTGGCAGAAGGCAGCGCCGATGTCTATCCACGCCTCGGCCCCACTTCATTATGGGATACCGCCGCCGCCCACTGTGTGGTTGAACAAGCCGGTGGCACCGTCGTGCAGTTAAACGGCCAGCCCCTTGATTACGGCAATACCCAACAATTACTCAATCCCTACTTTTTAGTGTTGGGTCATAATCAGCAACATTGGCCGAGCTTGTTTGTAGATAAATAAGGGGCTAACAGACAGCTATAAGCCGTCAGCGTTAAGCGGTCAGCAAAGCTAAAACCGCCCTATGCCGTCATGCCGGTACCGGGTCTAGCCTGGCATGACGGCTCTCCGGTATCTGCTTTAAAGTACTTGGGAATGGCGATCAGGGAATGGTTGAGGTCTAACCAAAAACAACACAAACGCATCTCTATCTATTCCCTATTCCCCGTGTCTTAGCCCTTACCATCAAGATCTCTTTCAGATCTGATCTCTATTTTTCCGTGCTGCTCATAAATAAAAAAGCGTGTTCTTCCGTGGCAAAAATAGGTTTTGGTGTCATGTTTTCAACCATTACGCCTGCGGCACAATGCGCAAGCAAGCGTTCGCCTACAAAACATTAAAGCAAGCTCCTTACCGTGCTACGAGTACGTCACAGGGTAGCGTGCTTAAGAAGCTGGTGGCCACGCTGCCAATTAACAACCGGCTGATACCTTGACGGCCATGGGTGCCCAATACCAACAGCTGAGGCCGGTGTAACTCCACCGCCTCTGTGAGGCGCACTTGCACATCCCCCGTTAAAATGTCGGTGTGAATACGACTGAGATCATCTTCTGCCAAAAAATGTGCCATTTCGGTTGCCACTTCTTGGCGTAAGCGCTCTCTTTTTTGTTCTAACATCTCATCGAGATCTTGCTGGTCATAGCGCACAAAGCCCATAAAAGGCGGGTCACATACGTGCACTAATTGAATCTCCGCTTGTGGAGCCAGCTTCAAACTTGCCTGCAAAGCATGGTGCGAGCTGCGGGAAAAGTCTGTCGCCGCCAATATATTTTGATACGGCTCGATAGAGTCGGTGCTCACCATTAATAACGGTGTATCGCAATGGCGCAGCAAGCGTTCGGCGGTGGTGCCGACGAATAAATCCCGCAGTGGCTCGATATGATGACGCCCGACAATTAATACATCGGCTTCTAGTTGGCGAACCTGTTTGCCTAATACTTGATAGGGCTTACCTAACAGCACATGACAGCGAGCGTGCGGTTTAATCGAATTGGGCAGCTGGTCAAAAAATGCTTGCAGGGCTTCTTCTGCCGCCTGTTTTAGTCGATGACGTACCGAAATCTCAACCATGGGCTCATATAAGGTCAAGACGTCATCCACTACATGCACTATATGTAGCTTCGCCTTGAGCTTATCTGCAAGCTCAGCCGCCCTTTTTACTACGTGTAAGGAACCGGGTTCCAAGTCGATTGCTGCAAGTAGCGTTTTCAAATCATTCTTCCTTGTATTAACGTCGTGAAGCGAGGGGCTGAAAAGCCAACAGACCCTGTGTCGTAAAACCAATGTGAGGCATAAAGGGGAAGAGTTAAACCTAGCACCTTACGTCTCTCCCTTACAGCTTCTTATATTTCGTCCGTGTATGGCGTGCAAAAAGGCGCTTTCGGCTTTTTATTTCCTTGGCTTTTGATTTTCCTAACTCGCCCTTTAGTTTACACTAGCGCCCCTTAATAGCCCCCTCATTCATTATTAGGTGTCAGGAGTCTTAGTGTTAACAGCAGAAACGGCCATGCGCTGGCTAACCGCCGGTTATATCGACCATTATGTATGTGAAAATTGTCACGGCATTCATTTATCCGAGTTGCAGGAACTAGATGGCGTACTAGAAAGTCGGCTGTTTGTTGAGCATGAAGGCGCCATGGTCACTACCGAAATTGAAGTTAGGCCAACCGCGTTATTGTCTCTTATCGCTGATCTTAGCCGCTTGAATATGAATTATCCTAGCCTTAAAGTGTTTGTCGACATTGTAGACGATAATTTGCCGCGTTTAATTGTGGCAGACTATCTACACACTCAAGCAGGCATAGATCAAGCGCAGTTTTTGTGGATAATGCAACAAACCATGATGGCGACTCAGCAGTTATTGTCAGAAATTACTGAGTTGGGCTTTTTAATGCTAGAAGACGAGCCAGAAAAAACCACGGCGGCCGTGCATTAAGCCATCAATTTGTTCAGGCTTCAGCCGCTTAAGCCCCTTGTAAGCGAAAAGCCTTGAACAAGCCGCAGCTTGTCGCTAGATTAGCTTCCGTTCTCGGCGAAGCCTGTTAACGGTAAAAAGCCACGGAGCGTGCTCCGTCAGTCCGAGGACATGAATCATCAAGTAGCATCATGGGTGAAGGTAACATCCATAATAAAATCCAATACAAAATCTGGTGAGGTGTCCGAGTGGCTGAAGGAGCACGCCTGGAAAGCGTGTATACGGTAACGTATCGAGGGTTCGAACCCCTCTCTCACCGCCACATTGTCGATTAAGCCCTTGTTCAGCTATTGCTGATAAACAAGGGCTTTTTTGTACCTGCAATTCTTGATAAACACTTATATTTTATACCCATAACATTAAAACAAACGTTCTATTCAATGGTCATATCAGCTCCGAACAAAGGGCCCGCTCCTCCTTGATACTGCAGAGTCGCCTGTTGGCACTGTCTTCAGGCAACTCGGTGTTAGCTCTGGCGCTCCGACCCAACACCTGACCAAATCCTTAATGTGATTGATATTATACCAATCTGAAAAACTAACTGATCAGATTTTTATGTCTTCTGTAGATACTCTGTTGGGTTCACGTGAGTTTTGTAGGTTGGACTCTTTTAGGCCGTGCCACCATTATTGTGCGAATAAATTCGCCCCTACAAAAAACAAGGAGCCATCCTGATCGTAGATACTCTGTTGGGTTCACGTTAGTTTTGTAGGTTGGTCTCTTTTAGGCCGTGCCACCATTATTGTGCGAATAAATTCGCCCCTACAAAAACAAGGAGCCATCCTGATCGTAGGGTCGATTGGTATTACTGCCAAAATAAGATGACCGCTCACCGTTAAATATGACAATGTGTGACTTAAGCAGTACTCTCTCCTGTCACATGCAATTTTTCTTTCTGGCAACCTGAGTCACAATAAGTGTTAATAAGCACTCCTAATGGAGGGTTCGACGTGAATGCAGTTGTACGGCTTGAACAAGATTTTAGCAACGTAATCGACGCCATTATCGGCCCTGGTATTGGTGTTTTTCCCCACTTTATTGATAGTGAGTTAGTAGCAGCTTTACGCCACGATCTAGCCAGTCTTCCCCCTTGGGAGCTAACCCCCGCAGCCATTGGCCGTGAGCAACATCAGCAGACCAATGAACAAATCCGCAGCGATAAAACCCGCTGGATAGAAGGTGACACTCCTGCCCAACGCTATTACTTAGCGATAATGACCAGTCTAAGAGAGACACTGAATCGTCAACTGTTTATGGGGTTAAAAGATTATGAATGTCATTACGCGCTGTATCAGGCCGGTGACTTTTATAAAAAACACTTAGATGCGTTTCGCGGGCGAGGCAATCGACGGTTAACAACCGTGTTATATCTCAATGATGATTGGCAAGAAGAAGATGGCGGTGAGCTACTGGTTTACCCTTTTCAAAGTAAAACAGTGTTGCATCGGGTACAGCCCCACGCGGGCACATTAGTGTGCTTTTTATCCGAAGACTTTCCCCATGAAGTACTACCTGCAACCAGAGACAGATGCAGTATTGCCGGATGGTTTCGCATTGATGACCCTATTGCACCAGCTCGACGGCTATAACTGACTGATCCGAAATTGTCGATCACTTAAAAAACAAGCTTTAATTTTGCCGATTAAGCTTTTTAAGCCACTATTAATAAGAAAATAAAACCATAGTGGCTTTATTTTTGGTTTTTATACATTTCAACTTTCCATCCTACTGTGACTCTGCCAACCTAAATTTACGGTACAGAGCCACAAATTAAGGATGATGATATGTGTTCTATCTTCGGTATTCTCGAACTTAAGTCTGATGTCACGCCTCTGCGCGCACGCGCACTCGAGCTGTCCAAGCTACTTCGCCACCGCGGCCCAGACTGGTCTGGTATTTACAGCTGTGATCAGGCGATTTTGGTACACGAGCGCTTAGCTATTGTCGGCCTAGACAGCGGTGCTCAACCGCTGCTTAACCCAGCCAAAACCCATGCCCTAGCAGTGAATGGCGAAATTTATAATCACAAGGCGCTGCAAGCCGGTCTTGAGGGGGACTTTGAATTTCAGACCCAATCGGACTGTGAAATAATTCTCGCCTTGTATCAGGAAAAAGGGCCTGATTTTCTGGATGAACTCAATGGCATATTTGCCTTCGTGCTTTACGACGAGGAACAGGATGCCTATTTGATTGGTCGGGATCACATGGGAATTATTCCGCTTTATACCGGCCACGACGAACAAGGCAATTTTTATGTCGCCTCCGAGATGAAAGCCCTTACCCCGGTGTGCAAAACCATTAACGAGTTTCCACCCGGCCATTTTTTATACAGCAAAGAAGGCGAGTTACGTCGATATTATCAGCGTGACTGGGAAAGTTACGCCAATGTCGAACATCAAACCTCGAGTGTGGATGAGTTACGCGAAGCACTAATGGCAGCCGTTAAGCGACAGCTAATGTGCGATGTCCCCTATGGCGTGCTCTTGTCCGGTGGGCTTGATTCCTCGGTTATTTCTGCCATTGCCAAAATATATGCTGACCGACGAGTAGAAGATCAAGATAACAGCAAAGCTTGGTGGCCGCAGTTACACTCATTTGCCGTAGGCCTAGAAAATGCTCCCGATCTGATTGCCGCACGCAAGGTTGCCGATCACCTAGGCACAGTACATCACGAACTGCTCTACACGGTACAAGAAGGCCTGGATGCGTTGCGTGAAGTTATTTATCACCTAGAAACCTATGATGTCACCACCATTCGAGCATCAACCCCCATGTATTTGATGGCGCGGCGCATTAAGGCCATGGGCATCAAGATGGTGCTGTCTGGCGAAGGCTCAGACGAGTTGTTTGGCGGTTACCTGTATTTTCACAAGGCGCCCAACGCCAAAGAGTTTCACGAAGAAACCGTACGTAAGCTACAAGCTTTGCACATGTTCGACTGCTTGCGCGCCAATAAATCGATGGCGGCATGGGGAGTGGAAGCCCGAGTACCTTTTCTCGACAAAGAGTTTATGGATGTGGCAATGCGCCTTAATCCAACCGACAAAATGTGCGGCCAAGGAAAAATGGAAAAACACATACTGCGCGAGGCTTTCAGCGACATGCTGCCCGATGAAGTGGTGTGGCGCCAGAAAGAGCAGTTTTCGGACGGGGTTGGCTATTCGTGGATCGACAGCCTCAAAGCCATGGTGGAACAAGAAGTCACCGACCAGATGATGGCGGCAGCAGGTTTTCGCTTTCCACTGAATACGCCCATCAACAAAGAAGCCTATTATTATCGCGCTATTTTTGAAGACCATTTCCCTCAGGAATCTGCCGCTCGCTGCGTGCCCTGCGGCCCTTCCGTTGCGTGCTCGACGCCTACGGCCATCGAGTGGGATGAGCAATGGAAACTCATGGCAGACCCCTCTGGCCGAGCCATTAAAGGGGTGCACAGTCAGTCTTATTAATATGATAATCATTACGGACGCGGATAGCCTTCTGGCGATGGGTATCCGCCTATTTCTGATACGAACAGGGTCATAGCTGCTGCTTTAATAAGCAACGGGAACCATTGTTTTTAATCCCTACTATTTTTACGGTATTTATATCGGTTCTGGCAGCTGAATATGCTAATGTTGTCGGCAAATCAGTTTTAAATGAGTTAACGTGAACCATTTCGATTCTACTCCCGCAGACATGCCTGTTGAGCGTTTGATGCACAAAGGCTTACTCACCTGCAGCCCGAACACGCCCCTCTATGAAGTAGCACAACGCATGGCCACTCGCCAATTCAGTTCTATGCTGGTGATAAACAAGGGGATCGCGGTAGGAATATGGACCGAGCACGATAGCTTGCGGTTAGACTTTAATGATCCCACCTCGCTGCAAATACCCATCAGCCAAGTGATGAGCAGCCCCGTAAGCTGCGTGAATCTTGCCGCCCCTATTTCTGAGGTAGCTCAACGCTTTACTCATGAAGGGCGCCGTCACTTTTTAGTGACTGATGACCATGGCCAACCACAGGGTATTATCTCGCAAACCGATGTAGCCTTAAAGCAAGGGCTAGAGCTTTACTTAAGTTTGCGTACCGTCGAAGAGACCATGCACAAAGACCCTCTGCTGCTGCCCGGAACCTTAACACTGGGGCAAACCGCGGCCTTTATGCTTGAACAACAACAAGATGCCGCCATCGTGAGTTGTGGTGGCGGTGAGTTTGGTATTATTACCGAGCGAGACATGGTGCGCTTTGTGGCGCACCATCCAGGTAACACGCCGCTCAGCGCGCTTGCCAGCCGCCCGCTATTAACCGTTGCTCCGCAAGACTCTTTACTGCGCGCCAGAGACATGTTGATAGACCATCAACTGCGCCATTTAGCCGTAAAAGATAAAGACAACCGTCGCATTGTGGGATTATTGGGATTTCGCAATATTCTGGATGGTGCCGAGCAGCGTTATCAGTTAGAGCTGCACCAAGCCATCGCCCAGCGCGATAATGCCATGCAACACTCTCGGCTTAATTTGCAACTGGCTGAGCGCGTCATTGAGGCCTCATTAGAAGGCGTGATGATTACCAATGCGAATAGCGAAATAGAGTTTGTTAATCCGGCATTCACGCACACGACCGGCTATAGTGCCGATGAAGTGTTGGGTAAAAAACCGGCCCTATTATCTTCGGGCCGTCACGACAGCGCTTTTTATCAAGAAATGTGGCGTACCATACTGAAAAATGGCTATTGGCGTGGTGAAATTTGGAATAGGCATAAAAGTGGGCAGCTCTACCTAGAATTACTCACTATCACGGCTATTCGCAATAACACAGGCGATATTACTCACTTTGCCGCCTTATTTACCGACATTACTCACATTCGGGAAAATGAAGATCAAATTCGCAAGCTCGCCTATTACGATGCCCTTACTCAATTACCTAACCGCCGCTTGCTTGGAGACAGACTAGAGCAAGCCATTAAGCATGCCCACCGCCATAAAGAACGGTTGGCGGTGCTGTTTATCGACCTAGATCATTTTAAACAGGTGAATGACAGCCTAGGGCATGCCGCTGGCGATGAGCTATTGCTAGGGGTCTCACGCAGAATGAACGCACGACTACGAGAGGACGATACCCTGGCCCGTTTAGGGGGGGATGAGTTTATTGCCGTGTTGCCCGATTTAACTGACCCTGATGAAGTAACCCGAGTAGCTCGGAGACTCATTGAGGCAATCGGTGAGCCCTTTCAGCTGAAAAATCAGAGCTTTCGTATTGGCTGCAGTATGGGGATCAGTTTTTACCCCGACGACGCCACCGAGCCCGAACAGTTATTGCATCATGCAGATGCCGCTATGTATCGCGCCAAGCAGGAAGGACGCAACACCTATCGGCTTTACAGCATGCAGCTGGATGCACATGAACACCGCTGGCTGGCCATGGAAACCGCACTGCGTAATGCGATTGATAGCGGTGAAGGCTTAAGCCTGCATTATCAGCCATTATTTGCCTGTGGATCGACACAGCAACTGATCAGCATGGAAGCGCTTGCCCGCTGGCATCACCCTGAACTTGGCCACGTTTCTCCGGTAGACTTTATTGCGCTTGCTGAACGTTCGGGGCTGATACTGCCACTCAGTCAGTGCCTGATGACCATGGTTGCCGCTCAGCTTCGTCACTGGATAGATGCAGGGCTGTCTCCAGTGCCGGTGGCGGTAAACCTATCGGCGCAGCAGTTTTGGCAGCACGACTTGATTGTGCAAATTCGCACCCTGTATGAAAAATATCAACTGCCTGCTGGCCTGTTAAGTTTTGAACTAACCGAAAGTATGTTGCTCGATAAACAGCAACAAGCCATCAAAGTCTTACAAGAATTGCGCCAACTCGGTTGCCAAGTTGCCATGGATGACTTTGGCACCGGTTATTCTTCTTTAAGCTATTTGCACCAGTTGCCGATCACCACACTTAAAATTGATCGGTCTTTTATTCAGCAGCTAGGTGAAAATGAAGGCAGCGAAGCTATTTTAGCCGCCATTACGGGCATGGCTAACGGTCTTAAACTCACGGTGGTGGCCGAAGGAGTAGAAACTCAAGCGCAGCTTGAAGCACTGCAAAAACATCACGTGGACTTGATCCAAGGGTACTTAACCGGCCGCCCCACACCTGCAGATGACTTTGCTGCACTGTATTTAATAAAATAACGGCGCTAAAGCAAAGAGGTAACAATGGAAAGGGGAGACTGCCGAGACGTCTCGGCAGTGACACATATTAATTAGATTTTTACCGCTCGACCGATAAACTGGATGGGCCCGGTGGGCAAACCGGTGGACGAGCCTCCTGCCTGTTCGAGGGTTAGCTCAAATAGCTGATTGGGTGCTAATGGCGGCAGTGTATCCAGCCCTATCCGCAGACGCTTGCCCGGCTCGACCAGCCCGAGAGACACAGGCCGACTCCAATCTTCCCCTTTAGTCCAGAACTCCAGCACTTGATCCGCCGGCACCTCGACCGAAGCCAAGGGGATCAGTTGCACTTCATTAAGGTCACTGGCCTGAACCAGCCAACCCGGATCCCGATCCTCTGGGCCCACTAGCACCACTATGTAGCTTGGCTCTGGCAAGGGCCGATACACCACCACGGCAGCCAAGAGCAGACTCATGGCCAGGCTGGCGGCGGTTAAGCCCCGCCATAGACCCAGCTGTTGCCACCAGCGGGCAGGCTCAGCCACTACCTGAGTCTGAGTAAGGGCGTCTAGGCTGCGTCCAACCCTAGGCCATAGCTGAGGAGAAGGTGTCTGCGGTGTCACCAGCTCGGTCAAGGGGTGCAACCGCGCTTCCCACTCCGCTACCGCCGCTTGCAGTGGTTTATCGAACACTAACCGTTGTTCCAGCTGCCGCCGCTCTTCGCCAATCAACGTTCCCAGTACATATTCTCCGGCCAACGCATGCAATTCGAAGTCGTGCAGATGTTCATCATTCATGTCATGCACTCCCTCAGCGCAAGCAGGCTGCGCCGGATCCAGGCTTTGACAGTGCCTAACGGCGCGTCCATTCGTTCGGCAATTTCATGATGAGTGCACCCATCTATATAAGCATGCAAAATGCAACTGCGCCGTTCGGGCTCTAGCTGATCCAAACAATGCTCAACCCGCTGACCATGGTCAGCCCAAGACGATTCAGCTCTGTTTTGCTGCCAGTGTTCATATGACAGGCGGGCATCCAGAGCCTCGACGCCGCCTTGATCCAGCCCCAACTCTCGCCCTCGGTTACGCACCGTATTAAGGGCTAGATTGCGGGCCACAGTGTAAATCCAGCCTCGGGCAGAGCCCCGAGCCGGGTCAAAGCTGTCGGCACGCAGCCAGATGTTAATGAGGGCGTCGTGCACTATGTCTTCCGCTAGAGCATGGTCACGTACAATACGCATCACCACCCCTAACAATCGCCCACCTTCTTGTTCATACAAGGCGTGCAAGCCATGACGTTCTTTGCTGGCACAGGCCGCTAACGCGGCCTGATAATCAAAATCCTGACTGTGTTCTGTCATAAACAAAGCACCACCCATATGGAAGCCAAACGAAGCCTACTTAATATAGGCTCAAGTACAGGCCGTTGTCCATAGGGTGGCGCCGTTATCCTTTTCAGCTGGCTTTCCAAAAAATATAATCGGCTTGGTATACGACGACTTGACGCTCACCCTTATTCGTCTCATCGCAGGTCATGGCTGGCGCCACTCCGCCTTGGGTATCTAATCGCTGAATATAGGTCACGCCGGTCATAGCGCCCTCCCCCATGGCGGGATTGGCCTGAACCAATTGATATGGAATATTGCCATCGCCACCCGAAGCCACGGCTAGCTGCGTACCCGTAACTTTAGAACCATCGGTTGCCTCCCAAGTAGCCGGCGGTCCAAAATAACGCCCCACTTGCTTACCGTCACTGTCGTTAAGCGCCGCATCAGGCCCTGCAAATACCCAGGCTAATTCGCCAGCAGCATCTGGCTTATCACGGCATTCGTAGGTGATTTTACCTACACCCACGGTTTCTAAAGCCACTTTGTTACCTTCTGGTACCTGCATACTCTCGGGCACCATGGCGTGGGCAAAGGAAGAAAGGCCAAGCAGTAACGTCGAGGCCAGCATTGGGGTTAATTTAAGATGAATATTTTGCATGTCACGTCTCCTTATGACGGTAATATCAAGAGCGGCAACGGGTGCCACTCTTGTATTACCCGCGAGAACAGCAAACGGATGCAGAAATAACAAAATAAATTTGTTCGTCTACTTTTTTGGGCACAGCCACTGCCGCAACCCTAACACTATTGTCACGGCTCACCCTGTAAGCCTGCCAATAGGCCACTGCGCCGTTCTACCCGCTTTTGTATGGCTTGTTCAAATACCTGATCTCGGCTTTCAATCACGCTAAAATAATGCCGAGCACGAGTAATACCGGTATAGAGCAGCTCTTTGGTGAGCACCGGATTCAAACTATCGGGCAAGATAAGAGCGGTGTGGGCAAACTCCGAGCCCTGAGACTTGTGTACCGTCATGGCAAACACGGTTTCTATGGCGCTTAATCGACTGGGCAGCACAAATTTCAGCTCACCGGAGCCATCGTTACGCGCAAAAGCAACCCGTAACACGCTGCGCCCTGGTTCATCTGGCAAGCGCAGCGCGATACCGATATCCCCATTCATCAGCCCTAAGCTGTAATCATTACGCGTCACCAGTACCGGTCGGCCTTCATACCAGCCTTGGTCTGCAGGCAATAAGCCACGCTTATGCAGCAAGGTCGCAATGCGCTCATTCAGCCCCTCCACCCCCCACGGTCCTTTGCGTACCGCGCACAGTAAACGAAATTCATCAAAGGCGGCCAGCACTTGCCCCGCCCACAGGCTCCAAGCCGGATCGTCCGCTTCACAGCGGACTGGTGGGCGTGCTTGTTGCAACAGCTCGAGGTAATGGCCGTAGCCCTGCGCTTCGCCCCAGCCTTTTAACAGCAGCTTGTCTAGCGCCTTATATTGCTCATTACGCAGCTTTAGCCGATGCAAGTCGGTGCGGCCTTCGGTAAGAATACGCCGCGCCAGCGCCGCATCTTGATCATTAACCGCCAATGCCAGCTGGCCGATGCCAGAATGACTGCCAAAACGACGAGAATAGCGCAGCATCAGGGTGCGCTGCGCTAAGGGATGCTCGGCACTGGTGCCCGGTTGCAAGGCCGGATGCGCCAAGGCTTCGCCACTCACCTGCTCTAACCACTCGCGTAGCGCCGGATCGTAGCGCCCTATTTCGGCATCGCGACATAAATCACCCAATAAAGCGCCCGCCTCAACCGAGGCTAATTGATCTTTATCACCCAGCAAAATCAAGCGTGCATGTACCGGCAAGGCCGCTAACAAAGACGCCATCATTTCTAGATCGATCATCGAGGCTTCATCCACCACCAGCACATCCAGTGGCAATAAATTACCCGCGTGATGACGAAAATGCCGACTATTGGGCAAGCTGCCTAACAACCGATGCAAGGTAGTCACTTCGCTAGGAATGGTCGCGCGCACCGCGTCACTCACCGGAAGCGAGGCCACCTGTGCACCAATGGATTCGGTGAGTCGCGCCGCCGCCTTGCCGGTGGGGGCCGCCAGCCGAATGCGCAGCGTCTGTGCCCCCGCCGACTGCTGCAACAGCGCCAGCAAACGTACCACTGTGGTGGTTTTACCGGTACCCGGCCCGCCGGTAATCAAGCTGAAATTGCCGCGCACCGCCAGCGCACACGCCAGCTTTTGCCAATCGGTTTGCCGCACACCATCCACCACTAACGGCTCAGGAAATAGCTGCTCTAATTGCTCGCTAAGCTGTGCGGGTAAGTCGGGTACCAGCACCATTCGGCTGCTTAACGCCTGCGCCACCGACTGTTCATAACGCCAGTAGCGGCGTAAATACAGCCGTTGCTCATCCAGCACTAAAGGCGTGGTTTGGTCACCCTGTGCCGTGGCAACTAACGGGCTGGCTTGCAACTGTTGGCACCAGTCAGCCAACGTGACTTGGGCTAATAGCTGGGACGGCAGCACGGTAATACCGGCTTCGTCACCCTCTGGCGGCAGTGATAACGCAAAGTCAGGGCTCGCTAAGGTAGCCTCTAAATCTAAACACACATGGCCATGGCCCAGTTGATGGCTGGCCAAGGCGGTGGCCAATAATAATAGCGGCTCGGCATGGGGGTCTAACTCGGCAAAAAATCCGGCTAAGGCACTATCAAGCGCCCGCAGCCAGCCTTTTTCTACCCAAGCATCGAGTAGTGTAAACATCTGCGTGGTGCCGTGCTGCGGCTCAGCAATAACAACTTCAGGCTCAAGCATCTGGTGCCTCCTTATAAGACTCGCCACTAAAAAGAGCATCCAGGGTTTCAATCAGTTTTCTGGGTGGCCGTTCGTGATACATAGCTTGAGGGTGGCGTACAAATAAATACAGCGCGCCTCCCATGTGGGTGTCGTAGTCATAATCGGGTAAACGCAGCTTAAGCTGGCGATGCAGTGCCAGTAAATAAAGCACATATTGCAGATCGTAACGGTGCTTGATTATCTGCTCAATCATGGCGGCTTGGGTATAGTCTGCGTCGTCGGCACCTAACCAATTAGACTTGTAATCCACCACAAAATAACGGCCTTGGTGTTCAAACACTAAATCGATAAAACCTTTGAACATACCGTTTAAGGTATCTGGAAGTAACTCGGCCCTCGGGTGCCCTGGCAATATCGCAGCCTGCACCAAACCGTCGAGTTTGCGCACATCGACCTTAGTCACTTCTAGCCAAAATTCCAGCTCGGGCTGATAGGTGGTCAGCTCGGATAGGCTCACCGGCGTGATCGTTTCGTCGGCACTCTCTCCCTCAACCTCAATATCACTATCTAGGGCCGAAGCAGTGCCCGTGGCCAACAGCGGCGTATGCAGTAACTGCCCAAGCCACTGGGTTAACGGCTCGGTCCATTCCGTCAAACCGCGCAGCTGACAACGGCGCGCCAGTTGCTCGGTTAATGCTTGAGACTCAATATTAAAGCCTTCTGCCGCAGCCAGCTCGAGCAGGCCGTGCAAGAAGGTACCCGGATTAGGCCCTCGCGGAAAACGGTGCAGCGTGGGCATGTCGTTAACCCCGCTATTCGTGAGTACTGGCATTAACACCGACTCTTGATCATCATCCGATACCGTAGCGGCTGCCGCACTTTCTGGTGCGCTATCTTCATAACGCGCTGGCACCCGCTCTGGCGAACTCAAGGCCCCGGTGCGCAACGCACTATATGAGGCAATCCACCAATGTTCGGCGGCGCGACGCTTAGGCGTGCGCCAGCTAGGTTCCGCTTGCGCTGGCGTTAAATCTTGCAACACCTGTCCCTTGGGTGTGGGGGCGGGAGTAATGGCCGTCTCACCCGATATTGCCAGTGGCATTAACCAGTCTTTTAATGCCTCGCTGTTGGGCAACGCCGCCCCACCACCCAGTAATTGACCGATGGCCGAGTGATGCAATATTGACTCTTTGCCTCGGCTCTTGGTGTCGGCCATGCCCAGCCAGCAAGCGTGACGCGCCCGTGTTAGCGCCACATACAGCAACCGCATGTCTTCCGCCAACCGTTCTTGCTCGGCTTGCTCAAACTGACTGTCATCGGGGGAAAGTACTAAACGGCGTTGCCCTGCTATGTGCACCCTAACCGGCTCGTTTTTACTAAGCGCACGATACGAGCAAATAAAGGGTAAGAATACCAGCGGATATTCCAGCCCCTTAGACTTGTGAATGGTCACGACTCGTACTAATGCGGCATCACTTTCTAGCCGTAATACCTGTTCATCAGCGGTGTCATTATTGCCGACTAACCGTTCAGATAGATAACGAGTTAGCGCCTGCTCACCATCAAGGTTGACGGCGGCTTGCTGCATTAGCTCGGCTAAATGCAAGATATTGGTGAGCGCACGCTCGCCATCGGTGCGTTGCATCAGCCGACCGGGAAGGCGAAAGTCGTGTAACAACTGGTGCACCATGGGCAGCACCCCTTGCCGACGCCAGCGGCCACGATAATCGCGAAATTGCATCACGCGGCGCTCCCAGCTGCGTTCATCCTGATTAAGCTGCTCTAGCTCATACAAGGTTAAACCCAGCGTGCGGCTCGCTAATGCTGCGCGCAGTAATCGGTCTTGCTCCGGCTCTGCACACGCGCGCAGCCACAACAGTAAATCCTGCGCTTCTTGGCTACTAAAAATAGAGTCTTTATCGGATAAATAGACGCTGCGCACACCGAGTGCCGCCAACTCACTGCGTATAGCCTGCGCCTCAGTAAAGTTACGCACTAATACCGCAATATCGCTGGGTTGCAATGGCGTAAAAGTACCGGTTTTTGCCTCGCTAAAACCGGCCCGCCTTTGCTGCCCCAAATTAAGCAGCTCGGTAATTTCGCTGGCGGCACTGGCGGCCATTTGCGCCCGATACTCTTTTCCTGAGACCGGCTCATCCTGCGCTAATTGCCAAAGTGTGAGCGCGGGTTGTGCCGCTAAAGGTGGATGTTCTGTGCGGCTCTCGCTGTCAGGTGTTCTGCTGACCACCCATTGTTCTTTGCGGCCTTGGGCATTCACCGGCATAAAAGGCAGCGGGTTGTCGTCCTCTTCGCGAAACAAAAAGGCGCCGTGCCCTTGCTCTCGTTGTTCGGCCAGCAAAAAAAGTCGGTTAACGGCATTCACCATAGCGGTGGCGGAGCGAAAGTTAGTGTCTAAGCTTTCATGGCGGCCACTGGTGGCCTGACGCGCGCTCAAGTAGGTATGAATATCGGCACCGCGAAACGCATAAATAGCCTGCTTGGGATCGCCGATTAAAAACAGACCCGTGTCGGGTGAGTTATCAGCCAGTCGATAAATGCGGTCAAAAATGCGGTACTGCAGCGGGTCCGTATCTTGAAACTCATCTATCATCGCCACCGGAAATTGATGGCGAATTACCTCGGCTAAACGATCGCCGTTATCGCCTTGCAGCGCATCGTCGAGGCGCGATAGCATGTCATCGAAACCCATTTCGGCGCGGCGGCGTTTTTCTTCATCGAAACGCTGGCTCACCCAAGCCGCGGCATGACGACGAGCCGTCTCAAACGGCACGGCCAATGCCGCCAGCTCGGCGGGTAAGGACTCCATGGCAATAAAAGCGGGGTGCGAAGGCGCAGTACCCTCTTTCCAAGCTTCTATAATGCCCTCGCTGGTGAGGCGAGTCTTGGCCGCATCGGTGAGCGCAAGTTCTACCTCATCACTGTTAAGCCAAGCGCGGATCACGGCCAGCCAACCGTCGGTGCGCTTGGCTTGCAACCATTTGCCATGCACCTGTTTTTTGGCGATGCCGGTATGCAAAATGCCAGCAATCTCATCCAACCAGCCATGCCAAGGCGCTTTTAGTGCGGCTAAATCTTGCTCTTTTTGCTGTAGGCTGTCGGCCAATAGCTCGGCTAACGGCTGCTCTACTTTACCGGTTTCTTGCAGTAACGGCTGTATGGCCTTAAGCAAGTGGTCGGGCGTTTTCCAGTGTTCGATAACCCACGCCAGCGCCTCTCCGTTAAGCGGATAGCATTGCTGACGCCAATAATCTCGCACTACCAGCGCTTTCAGCTCGTTGTGATCCGTTTGCAGGGTTTGGGTAAACAAGCTGCCACTATCAAAGGCGTGCTCACGCAGCATGCGCTGGCACCAGCCATGAATGGTCGACACCGCCGCCTCATCCATCCACTGAGCGGCAATATCGAGTCGGCGAGCACAGGCGGGCCACAGATCTTCAGCAAAGTCGGCCTTAAATTCGGTGAGCAAGCTATCGCCTTTGGCTTCATTACGAAATACTTGCGCCGCCTCCACTAATCGCGCTCGAATGCGGTCTCTTAGCTCCCGGGTTGCGGCATCGGTAAAGGTCACTACTAGTATTTCCGGTGGTAATAGCTCACGGCCAAAGGCCGCATCACCACCATGGCCGAGCACTAAGCGCAAATACAGTGCCGAAATGGTAAAGGTTTTACCGGTGCCGGCACTGGCTTCTATCAGACGGCTGCCACTCAGTATAAAACGCAGCGCCAGCGGGCGAGAAGATACCTGGGGGCAAGGAAATGAGGCGCTCATGCTTTTTTCTCCGCAGCAAGAATGGTGGGCTGGTGCTTAAATAACGGCCGATACAGCCGCTCGCTCCAGCTGGCAAATTCGCCACTGGCCGTTAGACAGCTAAAGGTGGGGTATTGGCGAGATAAAGCGGCATTTTGCAGGCACTCTCCCACGCCAAAATAGTCATCACCCTCGTATTTGGTGCGCGCCTTGCCTTCATCTGCTTTATCTAACCAGACCATAGCGGTATTTAAGGCCACCGGCAGCGGTGACTCTAAACCCGCACGCCAAGCACTCAGCCACTCACGCAAAATGTCACGCGCCTCATCTTGCTCAAGCGGGCCAAATTCCAAGGTGGCATCTTCACCCACTAACCAAGTGCTCAGCTCAATGCCCGATGCCGCCGCCACCACCTGCGCGACAAAAGGCCGCAATAAGCGGTGCCACTTAAAGACTTTTTTATTCAGTAAGTTGCCCGGTTGCAGTTCGAGACGGGCCAGCAGTGTCTGGTGCTGATGCAGCCCTCCCAGCCAGCCTTGCAGCTCAATTCCGCCATGGGAGAAGCGCAGCGGCAAGGGAGACGTTAATGGCGTTGGCCACAGCGCGCATAACAGGTGATAGCGCTGCAATTGCTCGGGGAGCGGTGCTAGTAGCTTGGCTTGCTGTTGTGTGCCAAAACCGGCTAAAGGCAACAATCCTTGGCCGCTTTGTTGAGTGGCGGCCTGTGCCAGCAGGGTGTCGGCATCATCAAGCGAGCCACTAGCGCGCTCCAGCAGTTGTTGCTTTAGTTGATAGATTTGTAAACCGTCTAGACTGAACGGCTCTTCGTCCAATTGAGGCGAGGCATCTTCCCCCAAATACACCTTGAGTCGTTGGGTAAAGAAGTGCCCTACCGGATCGCGCAAGAAGTTTTGCAGCTGCTCCAAAGAGCGCTCTAATGGGGGGCCGTCATCGCTCACTAAAGGAGGTAAAGCAGCCTCTTGTTGCACATTAACGTGACTGTGCAGTCCTGCCCACTCTCGGGCATAGCTGTACAGTGGCCCTTGGTCGATAAAGTATTGTCGACTAAAAGGCTGCAGCGGATGCTCGGTGGTAATAGCCTGCAACACGCTGCTTTCACGATAACCGCCTTCATTGCTTTCGGCATCATCCGTATGCCAGCGCCAACCGGCAGCGAGGTGATCTCGAAGTTGGCCCACCAATACCGACGGCGGGCGTTCGCTGTTATCACGAATACTGCGCCCTACCCAGCTGATATACAGCCGATCGCGTGCTGATAACAACGCTTCTAACAATAAGTAACGGTCATCCTCGCGGCGCGAGCGGTCTCCTGGCCGATAGTCATTGGCCATTAAGTCAAAGTCGAGGGCGGTGACGGTACGCGGATAATCACCGTCATTCATGCCAAGCAAACACACCAAGCGAAACGGAATAGCGCGCATCGGCATTAGGGTACAAAAATTGACCGCACCGGCCATAAAGCGCTGACTTAGATTGCCCTGATCGAGCGCTCCGAGCCACGCTTCGCGCACCACATTAAGCGGCAATTCTTCTTCAAGCTCGACACCGCTACATAGCTGCTGCCACTCTTCTAGCGCCTCTATGATGTTTGTCAGTAGGGTCTGGTCACGGTCACTACTGGGTAAGAAAAAATCATTCAGCAAGCCATGCAGAGCCTGCCCCCAGCCTGCGGGCAATTTAAGTTGTGATAATTGCTCATGCCAGGTATCTAGCGCGTCAAGTAACCGCACTAGCGGGCCAATTAAAGCGGCATCTAAACCGCCAATTTCATCATAAGGCTCAATGCCAAAAAACGCATCGCCACTGCCTACGACGTAACCCAGCAGCATACGGCGCAGGCCAAAGCGCCAGGTGTTTTGTTCCATATCGGCGGGCAGCCCTAACGCCGCACGGCGTTTGGCATCCAGCCCCCAGCGAATTCCTGCACCTTCTATCCAACGGTGCAGGGTGGGCACATCGGTCTCATTAATACCAAAGCGATCGCGCAGGGCCGGCACTTCTAGCAGATCCAACACTTCACTCACGGTTTGCCGATTATCCGGCAAGCGCAGTAATTGCTCGAGGGCGATTAATAAGGGATCGGTGCCGCGACTGCCCTGATCGGCCAAAGTAAAGGGAATATAGCGATCGTCTTCTCGATGATACTGGCCGAATACCGCTTCTATATGCGGGGCATACACATTAACGTCGGGTACCATCACGATAATATCGCGCGGGCGCAGAGTAGGATCGGTGCTGAAATATTCCAGCAGTTGATCGTGCAAAACTTCAACTTCTCGCTGGGCACTGTGGGCAATATGAAAGCGTATAGAAGCCGAATCATCATTGAGCGCGGGCCACAAGGCGCGGGTTTCATCTAACGGGCGCAAATTGAGCATGTCATCTTGCAATTGCCCCAATAAATGCTGGATGTCGCCTTCGCCAAAAATATCAATGCGACTGCCCATGGCAGCGAAGCGGTCGCGATAATGCTCGGGCTCATCAATGCTGTCGAGTAAGTTAATGTAATCTCGGCCTTGCTTACCCCACGCCGCTAATAAGGGATGCGCGTGCTGATGCAGATCATTGTCGGTTAATACTTGAGGCTGACCGGATTTGCGGGCATGGCGACGATATTGATGCCGCAGCAAATCCTGATCCGGCACTATGTCGCCCCAATGGTGTTGGCAAGGGTTGTGTACACACAATAGCACCTGGCTAAATCGCGCCAAGGCCGCCAAGGCTTCTAGGGTTTGCGCCGGTAAAGACGAAATGCCAAAGATAATCACCCGCCGAGGCAAGCCTGCGGGCACAGAGTCGGCTTCACGCAGGTGCGCCACAAAACGCGGATGCACGCCCGCGCGGCTGCCGGCTAATTGATCATGTCCCACGTCATCCAGCAAGGCACGCCATAACGCCGGCTGCCACAAGACAGCGGGATCCAGCGCCACAGCCCCCCGTCGGGTACTGATGATACGATCTCGCCCAGCAGCCCATTCCGCCAGCCAGTCGGCGCGATACACCTGATATTGGTCGAACAAATCGGCTAGTCGTTCGGCCAACTGATACCGCTTGCGACAATCTTCATCCTGTTGCAAGAAACGACTTAATGGGGCAAAACGCTCATCTGCCAGCAAATTAGGTAATAAACGCATTAAACGCCAGGTTAGTGGTGCTTTATCCAGCGGTGAAAGCTTAGGAATACTGTCACTGCCCAATACGCCACGATAGGTTTGCCACAAAAATCGTGCCGGTAAATCAACTTGCATGGCCGCCGCAATGCCGCCGCTACGATGCTCGGCCAACGCCAGTTTCACCCACTGAGCAATACCGTTGCTTTGTACTAGTATTACTTCATTCTCTAATGGTGCCAGTGGGTTGCGGCGCATCCAAGCCACCGCCAACTCTCTGAGTTCTTCTAAATGGTTTCCGTGTACCACCATTAGTCCCGGCGTTAGCGCAGTATTATCGTGCATGTATATCCCTTATTATTGCCCCACTCGCCCTATGATAACGTCAAACTTAACCATAGGGACTAATTTAGAGCCCATAGCAGTTAACTAAAACACCAAGCCGCCTTGGTTAAAGAGGCGGCTTGGTGTTTAGACTCGTTTTGTGGCTGGTGCTGTCGCGACCGATTATGGTCGAGAATCGGCACCCAGATCCATAGACTGCTCTGGGGGAATGCGGGCGAAGCTGACCGGCATCTTGCGTAAGCTGTCTTTGCCGCGAGCGGTTAAATCAGACATAAAATGAAATTGCTGCCGCGGATCCATGGGGTAGGCTTTAATCCGATAATGAGTGCCCCAGGGTTGTTCTTCTAATAACACCACCACTGGGCGGCTAAGCTTAAGGTAGGGGCTAGATAAGGCAACGTCTTCCAGCACGCGGCGTACTGCGGATGCATCGTGATCAGGCGTCAGATAAAAGCTGACCACGCACATCAAGCTGGCGCCACCATTATTGGCATTATGAATAAGGCCGGTCCACAGCTTAAGGTGCGGAATAAAAATAACGGTGTCATTCGGAGTGACTATTTCTACCACCCGCATGCCAATACGCCGCACTTCACCATATTGCCCTTCCACCTCTATCCAGTCTCCTGGCCGATAGGGCATTTCGTAGGCGGCCACTATGCCGGCGATAAGGCTACTCACGTAGTCTTTTAGCGCAAAGCCAATCGCCAACCCCGTCACACTCAATATAGCCACGGTGTTTTGTACGGTCAGCTCAATAAACAGCGGTACTATCCATATGATGGCGCTAATAATCACCACTATACGAATGGTAGGGATCAGGGCCAGCACAAATAATCGACGACTACTGTGCAGCCGATTAGCTACCCAAGGCAAGAGCTTCTGGCTCAGCCACACTAATAATATCGCTATTAGCACCACTGCGATGGCTTCAAGCACTATCCCGGTGGTAATGTCCCTAAACAAGTTAATAAAACGTTTTGGCTCCATACTCACCGCCCGTTAAAAGTCGTCCAATAAATAATCTCGACTAGCAAGAAAGTCGCGTGTGATCAAATACCCAAGCACATTCAAACGCCAAAACTCCCCTTCTCGTTCAACCACACCAAATTGCTCTAATCGCAATAACTGTACGTTTAGCTCGTCAGGAGCCATGGACGACAGCACTTCTTGAATGAGTTCGCCACTTAGGCCGCGATGTAATAACAAGGTATATAGAATAAATGCGGTGTTATCGTCGGCTTCAATCGGCAGTGAGGGCTGCAGCTGTTCTTTGCTTTTTTTGCATGCCCATAGTGCCAAGGCCGTACCGATATTACCTCTGGATTCTCCAGCTAATTGTTCCAGCTGTTTATTAGCCCCTTTGATACCCAACTGCATTAACAAGTCAGGCTCTGCTGGGGCAAAGCTGTATACTCTGGGCAAGTTAAGCGGCCAAGTACGGCGTAAAAAGGCAAAGGTCCAACTGTTGCACACGATCAGCCCTTGCCCAAAGTCCCCTTGCAGCAATCTTGGTAGCAGCACGCGAATAAAACGCAAGCCATCGACACTGCGTAGTAGAAAGCGCGCCAGATCTTCAATCAACCAGGGTGAGTGATGAAGCTCTTGTTGTTGCCACCATTCATCAACTGACACCTCTCGTATTTGAGCCATGCTAGGTGGCGTCAGTAACGCCCACCCTTGTTGCCAAGTCCAGTCTCGAGCAATAACCGCGGTGCCGCTGAACGGCGGATCAAGCAAAAAAGTAACATCTGGCTTTGCGTCCGTCACCCAGTCTGCCAGTTGATGCTGCAAAGCGCATACCGCAGCACTACGGTCAAAGTTGAGATAATCGGCAAGCTCAATATTCACATCTTTTTCTACTTCATCACCATCGTCGATATTAAAGGTACGCAATATTCGACGCCAAAGTAGCTGAATGCGAGTCAGGGTGGGAGGTGATGGACACTGGTACTCTTCGGCTAGCATCAATTGCCAGTGGTTTTTGTCGGTCATCCCATCTCCTTATCAATGCCTATATTAGCCTTGCTGTAACAAGGTAAGACTGATCCAGTCTCTAGGGCCTGTTGACCTTTCGCGGTTAAGTTTGGTTCGAGTTAAACATGAAAGGTCAACAGACCCTAGTATAGTTGCACCTGCTCGCTATTCTGTCGAGTTTGCGCATAGGCTTAATAATGCAGTCTGTTAGCTACTTTTGCTAAGCAACGGAGTTTTAAATTAAAAAAGCGCCACAGAACATTAATCCTGTGGCGCTCAACAACATGACATCGAGTTTAAAACTAATAACTTATAATCACAGTGGCACTTGAAAATAATCCTGAGCAAACAAGCCAACTAAAAATACGTAAATATCTAAACTGGACAATTAACAGCACTAGCCGCCAGCATAAGACTAAAAACCTTAACGCGGAATTTTAATTTAAAGTTAATAACTCTACACGGCTAGCTTTAGCTTTACACGCTGACACCGCTCACCACTTAAAACAGCCGATTAAAAATATATTATTATAACAACAATTAATAATAAGCCCGAATGAAATTAACATTCAGGCTCACAATCTACTTAAGCGCAGCACTTCTTATATTTAATACCGCTACCACAAGGGCAAGGGTCATTACGCTCAGGTTTTTTCTCTACCTGCAAAGGAGTATTTTTATTCAGTAATGTCGTGAGCTCGGCAATTGACTCCATTGCATCAGGCTCAGCATTAACTTGTATGTTGGCATAAATATTTGCTTCTTTTACCACCGCAGCGATTTCTTGGCGTCGTTCTTCATTGGTAACAACTAAACTAAGCGGATTTTTTTGACTACCGAGTTTATGTATCGCTTTCGTTTGATAGCCATAGCTAATGTGGCTTTGGCGCAAGGGCTTGCGGCCCTTGAAGAAGAACTTGTCTGACATTGGTTTATCCTTACGGCTTAAAAGGACAGGGCTGCACTCAGCAACAAGCTGGCCACTGGCTCAATGATTGGTGTCTTGCTCTTCGCAAATGACACTTCTCAATAGGGTTAAAATTGCTTTAATAGCTGTTCGTTATAATCATTAACGTTTAAGATAACGTTATGTTGCTCAGCCAAGTTACTTAACTCGGCTTCCTTTACTGCTAATTCATCCATAATAATAGTGTTATCGTCTAGCTTCCATAATAAACGAGAGCCAGAGTAGCTATAGTGCAAGGCAAGAATAGCATCTGCATTACCTTGTTTAGCGGCGGCTTCTAGCTTACGCATTTTACGCGTAATTTTATTAAGCGACTGCTTTAACAACCATACATAATACACTTCTGTTAAATAGGGGTGGTGGCGATTTTTGTTTAATAAAAAACCAACTAATGCTGCACTCACCAATACGCCTATTGCATTCCAATGGAAATGACTACCACTGGGATCAGGGAATAATGTAATTAATAATCGCGAAAGTAATAAACTGCATATTGCCAAAGATAAAGCACAACCTATAAGCACCCTGTTAAAATGTTTACGATAACGCGTTTTATCTATTTCTATTAACTTCATAGCACACTTTACGGATAAAATAATTGTCATTATAACTGAAATGGCCTCTTGCCACCATGTATTTGTAATGATGATAAACTGACCATTCACTGCTAAAAGTCGGTGGGCAGTTCTGTTAAAGTTGGTGTTACTCAGTATCTTATCAAGCGAATTTTCTCTATGGCTCAAGAAAAAGTAGTGCAAAATGAGGCGGAACAAGAAAAGGTTGCCATTTTTGTTGATGTGCAAAATGTGTATTACACGTGTCGGCAAGCACTGGGCCGTAATTTTGACTATAACGCTTTTTGGGCTCAGACGACGGCCAATCGCGAAGTCGTTGCCGCTTACGCCTATGCCATTGATCGCGGAGACGAAAAACAGCGGCAGTTTCAGAATATTTTGCGGGCTATCGGCTTTGATATAAAGCTAAAACCGTTTATTCAGCGTGGAGATGGCTCGGCCAAAGGCGACTGGGACGTGGGGATCACCATCGATATGCTAGAGTGCGCGGCCATTGCCGATACCTTGATACTGGTTTCTGGCGACGGAGACTTTGCTATTTTAGCCGACAAGCTTCGCCAGCATTACGCTAAACGTGTAGAAGTATATGGCGCCCCTGCCCTTACCGCCAAAGCTCTAATGGATGCCGCCAGCGACTTTATCGCCATCGATAGCCAGCTGTTACTCTAAGGTCGTGAGACGTTAAATTTCAGTGAGGAGTGAAGGAAAATAAAGATAGAGTCGAAAAACGTTTTATTTATAAGGCCTTACTAAAAATAGCAGCCAAGCCGCCCTTAGCGCTAGATTTGGTTCTTACCAATCCGGAAAACTAACTGATCAGATTTTTATGTCTTCTGTAGATACTCTGTTGGGTACGTTAGTTTTATAGGTTGGTCTCTTTTAGGCCGTGCCAGCATTATTGTGCGAATGAATTCGCCCCTACAAAAAACAAGGAGCCATCCTGATCGTAGATACTCTGTTGGGTGTCAAGGTCTCACGTTAGTTTTGTAGGTTGGTCTCTTTTAGGCCGTGCCAGCATTATTGTGCGAATGAATTCGCCCCTACAAAAAACAAGGAGCCATTCTGATCGTAGGGTCGATTTCAATCGACCAAAAACCATAGCACGGCCTAAAGAGGTCGAATACTCCTTGCCTAAATAAGGCGACCCTACGCTCGGGGTCGGTTGGTATTTACCATTTGTTTTGTGCTTTTACTTGGATAAATATTAGCTCTTAAAGCTGACCTTTGTACCTCTAGCGCTCAACTTCAAAACAGATCACATACTTACTTAGATTGGTATTACCAATAAAAATATTTTGCCACTTTTCGCTCTTATCTCAGCTTAATTTTTCCGTGGATTCCGTGGATTCCGTTGCGAGAGGCCTTTAGTCGTATTACTTAAGCTGGAAGTTAGATACAAAAAAACCGCCCGAAGGCGGTTTTTTTTCTGCATTTTTTCGCTATTAAACGCGAACAAAATCCAGGTGAGCCAGTTTAGGCTTGAACGGGTGACGCTGTACGTCTTTTACTTTTACGCTCACTTCTTTGCCATCAATGACCAGAGTCAGCACTTCGCTGTAAAAAGCATCATCAGCTTGAGCGATGATTAATTTTTTATGATCCAGAGCAATGGCAACTGGCTCTTGGCCTGCACCGTAAACAATAGCAGGTGTTTTGTCTTCATGACGCAGGCGGCGGCTCGCACCTTTCCCCAGGTCTGAACGAACTTCAGTTTCGAATACGAATGACATAATTTTCTCTCTATAAGGTTAGTGGCAAACGATGCGACCGGCATTTGCCTGTAAAAATCGCGCGGATAATAACACGCACCCAAGGTGACAACAAGATAAAGCGACGATGTCCCTAGCGCCTCGGCTCTTATAGGCCACTTATCTGCTGCAAAATACGTTTATCCGATATCGGATAAGGTGTGCCTAATGTTTGAGCAAAATAGGATACCCGCAGCTCTTCTATCATCCAGCGGATATCAGCCACCTCTGGCTGCAGAGGCTTACCCTTAGGCTGCTTGTTCAGCAACTGTTTATAATTTTGTTGCACCTGCTGAATTTTTAACAGATGAACGCGATCGCGCTGCGGATCGATAGGCAATTTATCTAACCGCCGTGACAAGGCGACTAAGTAGCGACTCATGTCGAGCAATCGTTCGCCGCCCGTGGCCGTAACAAACCCTCGAAACACCAAACTATCCAGTTGCGCCTGAATATCCGACATTGCCATGGCCTGCGACAAATCTATTTTGCCCTTCAGTCGTTTCTTTACCGCATGTGCTTGGCTGAGCACTTCTTCTACCTGTAGAGCAATGGTGGCCACGGTTTGATTCAGCTCACCGGCTACCTGGTCTTTAAGCTGCTCAAAGTCGGCAGGTGTCCACGCTGGCGCACCGTGTTTGCGCATCAAGGTATGCACACCGGCTTGAATACAGTCATCCACCAAGTCCAGCACCTTACCGTAGGGATTAAAATACAGCCCCAGCTTGGCCTTGTTGGGCAGCTTTTCGTGCAAATACTTAATGGGTGACGGTAACTGCAACAACAATAATCGACTTTGTCCTTGCCACATGGTCTGCGCCTGGCTCACTTCATCTTCACATAAAGTAAGTGCCACACTATTACCCTTATCGGCAATGGCTGGATAGGCCTTTACTTCAAAACCGGCTCGCTTGGCGGCGTAGGTTTTAGGAATGGTTCGCTCAGGGAAATGCTGTAACTCTTCTTGTTCAAACCGGTCGTCATCTACCGCTTGAGTAAGTGCGGTTTGCACTTGACCCTGTAGTGATAGCTTGATCGCGTCCAAGTCTCGCCCGGCCGCCAATGTTTTGCCGTTAGCGTCTAGCACACAAAAGCGCATCAGCAAGTGAATGGGCAGCGCCTGCCAGTTCCACTCTTCCCGCGGTACGGTCACACCCGTCATACGGCGCAGGTGTTTTTCAACTTGCTCCAACAGCTCACCGTCAAGCGGGGTGGCCGCGGCCAACACCGCTTCGGCAAAGTTAGGCGCTGGCACAAAGTGCTTGCGCAGGGGTTTAGGTAACGACTTGATAAGGCTAATAACCAGCTCGCGGCGCAACCCCGGCACCTGCCATGCAAATGGCGCGGCCGTTACCTGATTTAATAACGGCAGCGGGATCTGTACCGTCACCCCGTCTTCTTCTAACCCGGGCTCAAATTGATAATCCAGCACCAAGTTCAAACCGTCGTGCTGCCAGGCGTCGGGGTAGTCTTGCGTAGTCACTTTATCGGCCCGCTCGTTAAGCAGCATTTCTTGCGTAAAGTGCAACCGTTCGGGCCGTTCGGCGTGTGCTAGCTGCCACCAGTTGTCAAAATGGCGAATAGAGACGATATCGGCGGGCAAGCGCTCGTCATAAAAGCTAAACAGGGTTTCGTCGTCAATCACTAAGTCACGTCGGCGCGATTTATGCTCTAGGGCTTCGGCTTGATCGAGCAAGGCGCGATTATGGTGGAAAAACTCATGGCGGGTTTGCAGCTCCCCTTCCACCAGTGCTTGGCGAATAAACAACTCACGACATAGTGTCGGGTCTACTTCGCTGTAATTAACGCGGCGGCGCACCACTACCGGCAAGCCAAATAAGCTCTGACTTAAATAGCCCATGACCGCGCCTTGGCGCTTAGACCAATACGGCTCGCTGTAGCTGGACTTTAACAAATGCGCGGCAGCGCGCTCTATCCAGTCCAGCTCTACGCGCGCGGCGGTACGCCCATAAAGACGATGAGTTTCGGTGAGCTCGGCCACCATCAGCCAGCGCGGCGGCTTTTTCGCCAATGATGAACCCGGCACTAATACGAAACGCGCATTACGGGCACCTAAAATGTCTTTTTTATCGCCATCGCGCGTACCCACTTGGCTTAACATGCCACTGAGCAGTGCCTGGTGCAGACTATTATAATCCGCAGGCTCGCTATTAAGAGCAAAACCCAGCTCACGCACCACAAGCCTCAATTGGCTATAAATATCCTGCCACTCGCGCACTCTTAGGTAGTTTAAAAACTCCTTCATGCACTGCTTGCGAAACTGATTGCCGCTTAGGGCTTTCTGTTGCTCTTTTAAATAGTCCCACAAATTGATGTAGGCCATAAAATCTGAATCTGTATCAGCAAAACGACGATGCATCTCGCCCGCCGCTTGTTGTTTATCTTGGGGGCGTTCTCGCGGGTCTTGAATACTGAGGGCGGCGGCAATCACCATCACCTCGGTCACACAACCGTGATCTCGCGCCGCCAGCACCATACGGGCCAGCCTTGGGTCGACGGGCAAGCGCGCTAAATCTTGGCCAAGCGGCGTTAAGGTTAAATCACCCTGATCGCCCAACACGGCGTCTAATTCTTCAAGCAGGCGAATACCGTCACTGATGTGCTTGCGCTCGGGAGCTTCCACAAAAGGAAAGCCAGAAATGTCACCCAAACCCAATGACAGCATCTGCAAAATAACCGAGGCCAAGTTGGTGCGTAATATTTCTGGATCGGTAAATTCCGGACGATTCATAAAATCGTCTTCACCATACAGACGAATACAAATACCCGCCTCTACTCGACCACAACGGCCCATTCGCTGGTTGGCGCTAGCCTGAGAAATAGGCTCAATGGGCAATCGTTGCACCTTGGTGCGATAAGAATAACGGCTAATGCGGGCGGTGCCGGGATCAATTACATAGCGAATGCCGGGTACGGTCAGCGACGTTTCCGCCACGTTGGTGGCCAACACAATGCGCCGCCCGGTGTGGGATTGAAAAATACGGTTTTGCTCGGCATTAGACAGCCGAGAATACAGGGGCACCACTTCGGTGTGGCGCAGCTCTAATTTATTGAGCGCATCGGCAGTATCGCGAATTTCTCGCTCACCATTCATAAAAATAAGAATGTCGCCCGGCCCTTCATGAGTCAGCTCGGTAACCGCATCAAAAATGCCCTGCAGCTGATCACGGTCACGATTATCGTCTACTAAAGGGCGATAGCGCAGCTCTACCGGATAGGTTCGGCCCGACACCGTAATAATAGGGGCCTGATTAAAGTGCTGAGAAAAACGCTCGGGATCGATAGTAGCCGAGGTAATAATAATTTTAAGATCGGGCCGCTTCGGCAGTAACTGCTTTAGATATCCCATAATGAAGTCGATATTCAGGCTTCGCTCATGGGCTTCATCAATAATAATGATGTCGTATTGGCGTAGCATGCGGTCTTGCTGAATTTCGGCCAGCAGCATGCCATCGGTCATCAGCTTAACTTGAGTGTAGTCACTGATCTGGTCGTTAAAACGTATTTTGTAACCTACGCGCTGGCCAAGCTCACATTCAAGCTCTTGTGCCAGCCGGGCCGCTACGCTGCGTGCCGCCAGCCGCCGCGGCTGAGTGTGGCCGATAGTGCCATCAATACCAAATCCCAGCTCTAAACACATTTTTGGGATCTGCGTGGTCTTACCCGAACCCGTTTCGCCGGCAATAATCACCACCTGATGATCACGAATGGCGGCTTTAATAACGTCGCGTTTGTCGCTTACCGGCAATTGCGGCGGATAATGAATAGGATGAGCCAGCAGCGCTTGGCGGCGACTGCGCTCGGCCATGGACGTGGCCATTTGCAGCGCTATCTTCTCTAGCACTGCTTGTTGTTTGGCTGCGGGCAATTTTGCCACGCCTTGCAAACGCCGACGAAAACGCCCACGTTCGGCTCTCCGGCATTCCTTCAGCCTTGTCTGCAACTGTTCAACCGACTGCGCCAAACCCAACCCCACCTATTCGATAAAAACTGGCGCGCAGTTTATCAGAAATGCTCCACAATAGGAGCCACAAGGCGATTCTGTTGAGGCTTGCTTTATAAACTGGCGACCGGTTTCTATCAGAAATGCATCACAATGGGATCCACAAGGCGATTCCGTTGAGGCTTGCTTTATAAACTGGCGACCGGTTTTTATCAGAAATGCACCACAATGGGAGCCGCAAGGCGATGCAGTTGAGGCTTGCTTTATACACTGACCACCGCTTTTTTGTTTATCTCACCTTTATTTCCTAGGAAACTGACGCAGCGACCGTGCTCGCCTCAAGTTAAGCCTTAAATCCGTTGTAATCTTCATATTGGAGGTGCTTTTACCACCAATAAAACTGACTCCAAGTACAGCTTATAGTTACAACCGTCATTAAGCGACCAAATGTGACTCAACCTCCCTTAAACAGCTCCTTTCAACCCCAAGCATCTCACAGCCCATCACTAACACATCAAGACATTGATTTTAAAGTGAAAATAAAAACACCAAAGTGAAAATATCAATAATATAACAGCGAAATAGCACGGTAACGGAAAGCATCATTGACAAAAATAAGCGTTACAGACAAAAAAAGCACCCTAACGCACTTAAATTACAAATAGAGATTGAAAAGGGACCAGTGGTGACGTATATTATGAACACAGACCATTGTTGAGGAAGGTTAAAAATGAAAGAATTAATTATTACTATCATTTTTACAGTCGGCGCCACTTTAGTCGCCATATCTGCACCTTCCTTGGCACAGATGTAAATGAGCCCGGGAAGACAGGACTGTAACAAAGAAAATAATAACGATAATAAAAAATCGTAAAGTGAAGATAAAAACAGTTTCACAACAAAAAGGCGCCCTAGGGCGCCTTTTTGTGTTGTAGCTTATGTATCTACCCGTTAATAAGGCGCTACGCTCAGGTTGCTACCCGAGCCGACTAAACGTACTCGCTGTCCTGGCTGCCAGTCACGATCGGCCTTTTGCACCACAATTAAGTTTTCACCGCTGTCGGTGCGTACTTCAATCTCAACGGCTTTAACTTGGTTCACCTTATCTTCGGTTCTAGAGCCAATCATCGAGCCGGCAATGGCGCCCACCGCTGTCGCTAATACTTGGCCTGTGCCGCCACCAACCTGGTGGCCCAAAATACCGCCCACGGCACCGCCACCCAGAGTTCCTATTAAGTTAGGGTTTTCGTCCCCGGCCTGGATGAGTACCGGTCGCACAGTACTCACTGTACCGTAAGTAACACTTTGTGCTTGTTTGGCGGCACCGCTGCCGTACACATCACCCGAGTAAACATCAGGATTAGCACAGCCAGCCAGACCCAATACAGCCACCATGGTCACTGTTGATAATAGTTTAAGTTTCATATTGTAATCCCCATCAGGTGCTATCTTGTGATGTCATTGAACAATACTAATACTACCATAAAGCGATGAGCCTAGCGCCTGAGCAGTATAGCCGCCTAGGATCTGTTATACCAATCTGGAAACTAACTGGTCAGATTTTTATGTCTTTCGTAGGGCCGATTTCAATCGACCAAAAACCATAGCACGGCCTCAAGAGGTCGAATACTCCTTGCCTAAATAAGGCGACCCTACGCTCGGGGTGGGTTGGTATTAGAAGAAACTAAGCGACAGGATCAACAAGGGCCGACACTAGGCCAGCCCTTGTTGTTAATAAGCAGGATAATAAACAATGATACGGGGAGTTAAATAGTGGTGCCCACTGGCTTGTCGGTCAACAGACGCATCATTAATAACCACAGTCCCCAGCCCGCTACCAGCAAAATAACGAACAAGAACAGCCCTGACTGGAATTTTTCCAACATCAGGCCCGCTACCATAGGGCCAGTCAAAGACCCAATACTGTAAACAAACATCAGCTTTTGCGTCATTTTTACCAAAGCACGTCCGTTCATTTTGCCACAGGCATACGCCATGGTCGTCGGGTATAGGGTAAATCCACCTGCACCCAACAATGCAAAGGCCAGCAACATAACGCCCTTGCCATCATATTCCCAAAGCAATAAGCAACCGGCGCCTATCATTACCGTTTGCACCGCCATCATGGTTCTTTTGCCCACTTTATCGGCCAAACTACCATTAGGCAGCTGAAATGCCATGCCACATAAAATAAGCCACGCCATATAAAGGCCTATTTCATCACCCAGAGCCAACTGTTCAAGTTGAATCGGCATCAACGCAGACAAGGTACCTAACAACATACCCGCCACCAGACACCCTACCAACCCCAAAGCCCGCTCGGAACGAGGCGGCTTACCGCTCGCACCATTGCTCTCGGCTTCATTTTCCAAGTCGGGTCGTTTGGCCCAAAGCAATGGCACTACAGACAAAATACATAAGCTGCTCGCCAACCAAAAACCTAGCATGCCCGACAGCGGTATCCAGTCGATAAATAACTGACTAATGCCATAACTGAAGTAGTACACCAGCATATAACGTGCCATTGAACGAGTACGTTGATGCAAAGGCGCCACACCCAACACCCAGCTTTCAACTGCCACAAAGCCAATAGCGGCCGCCATGCCCGCTAATACCCGCAGCGCTAGCCATACCGGTAACAGGCTGGTCCAGGTTAACGCCAAAGCAGCGAGGGCTAGCGCAAGACAGCAAAATACCAGCGCCTGCACATGTCCTAACCGCTGAATAAATTTATCAGCAAAAAAGCTCGCACCCAGCATACCCAGATAAAAAGCCGAGCCTACCAGGCCAATTTGTGCCGCAGGCGCTCCCTGTGCATTCAAATACACGGCAACCAGAGTCAGCAAAAAAGCATTACCCAAGGTAAGCAATGTTAGATGAAGATAAAGGGGTATTAAGTGCATGACGCCTCCGAGTTTTGAGGCGCGCATTCTAGGAAGGAGACAGAGTTAAGTACAACGAGAAAAATTTAACACTGCCTGCAATTTTTTTGCTGTTTAACTAATGTTAACCGATAACTGCCAGATAATGCCCTGTCCCACGGTTAAAGCACTCAGCATTAACAAGGCCGCAACGGCAACAACCGGCGGCTTAGTTTGTTCTTTTCGCAACAGGGGTAATAACCAAATAATTCCCCCCAGTAAAATGGCGGCGCACATCTGACCAAACGGCGTAATTAAGCGACTCGTATCAAGCAAGGTGTGCGGATCACTTTGTATCCACAACGTCTGCGCCAACAAAAGCAACAGCCAGCCGATGGCAAAGCCAATGCCCACCAACGGCAACAAGAGATTAAACGCCTGCAGGCGATGCTTAGCACGCACCATAATTAAATGGGTAAATACGCAGCCTCCGGCACCGGCCATCAATAGCGCGCCAGCACCCTCGCGCAGCAACAAAGCCACGCCATAACACAGCGCCAGCCCCAAGGCAGGCCAATGCCAGCTTAGAGGCAGGCTGCGCTTACCTTGTAAGCGGGACTGATATAGAGCCGCGCTTAAGCCTGCAATTAAGGTCGCCCCACCCAGCCACAACATAAAGTTGGGCACATTGGCTTCTACCGACAGCATTAACGCCAAGCCAAATACCGCCCACACCGAGATCAAGCCATCACTAATGCGTCGTCGCTGACCTGGGCATAAATCGCCATTGCGTAATATCCACAGCAATAATCCCAAGGCCGCAATTGCGGTTAATACGAGGGGCGCAAACAGTCGCGCCGCCATGTGTTCTGTCATTTCTTTCTCTCCAAAAATAAGTAGATTTCGGTGAAGGGTAAAGGGTGAAGTGTTTTGTTATATCGACCTCTTCACTCTTTAGCGCTCACCCTTCACTCTTCACGGGGGGCGTATATTAAAAGCCCTAGCGCTGTCGGCGGGCGTTAGCGACCATGCGGGCAAACATGCGCCTTAACTCTATCGGCACTCTTTTCACACCTTGTAGCTCAATGGCTTCTATAACCGCCAAGGCCATGCCCGGTTTACTCCGTCGACTAAGGGCGCGCTCTATAATACGGCTGGGTGGCGTGTGCTTGTCATAAATTTGAGCTTCTTGGCGAAACACCGACTCTAAGCCATTATCATATAAGTAATGTTCAATATCGATTCGTGGCAACACCGTAAGATGGTCTTCCTCTCGCTCGCCTCGCAGTAAGCTGCGTACCCCTTGCGCATATTTTTGCCCCGCGCCATCGCCGTCAGTTAGCAGATGCCAACCAATACCGAAATCGCGCGCCACTTTAATCAACGGGCTATGGCCACACTGAGCAAACTCGATAATGCGGATCCCTTCTGCTGGCAGCACATAACCACAAATTCGCGCCAGTTCATTCAATAACCAAATTTCGGTTTCCCCTTCCACCAGCAACCAATAGCGAGCAAACAACGACATGGGCCGGTTAATGCGCACATGAAACGCGATGCGGCGCATGTCTTCGCCATTGTATTTTTCGTTACCGATTTGAAAGCTTTTAGTCTCGTCTTTTAGGCGTACTAAGCGACGTAAATGATGCAGAGGAAACGCCGACAGTAAATCTCCCGAGTTGGTAGTTACCAGCTTTTGACCCGGAAATCGGTCTAAAATGCCCCAGGTAATGGCCAGCATAGTGGGATGCAGGCGGCTTTCGGGATCTTCTATCAGCAGCAAGGGTCTCGCGCCCTTCTCTATTGGTCGCCCCCCTCTCGCCTGCAAAATGGTATGTGCGATAGCAGACAGTGCCACAGACAAGTCACTTTCTTCCCCTTTGGGCTGCCAACTATTGAACTTACCCAACTGGCTTAGAGTAACGGGGTGAATAGCAATATCACGGGCGCGTCTGGGGGCTCGGCTGGTCGCGCCTTGTGGCGTAAAGTAGTGCTCAAGCAATTGGCGTACCGCATCAAGGCCCGCCTTAATGTCTTGTTTAGTTAACTCGTCTTCTGCTGCTAATTGTTCACTCAGCTGGGTTAACAGTTGATCATAATCGCCGTTTAAATTAACAATCGGTAAATCTTGAGGTGTGCCTCGCGAGTCACGCAAGCGAAACACCGGGTTCATTTCAATTAGCTGATGCACTAAATGCTGTGCACCGTCTAACTCCAGCGGTACGCCGGCCCCATTAATAAAGCCGTGCTCACTGATAATATCTTGGCCGCGGCGCTGGGCCAGCGCCCGGTAGTACACTCGATGAAAGCCGTCTTTATGCTTAACCCACACCGGCTCGAGGCGTGCTAATCGAGAAGAGTGCTCGCTGATGCCGGGGCGATGTTCGCGATAGGTCAGCACAATTTGCAGTTCATCAACCAGCTCATCTGAGTCGGTACGATAAAAGTCTTCGTCCACAAACTGATAGCAACAGCCGCCCTGCCCCATTAAACGCCATAAGGCACGAAATAAGCTGGTTTTTCCCCAAGCATTTTCTCCCATCAGCGCCGTGCTCTGGTTTAGGGATAGCGACAGCTGATTAAGGCCCATAAAGTTACGGATTTGAATATGCTCAAGAAACATCGGTAGTCCTTGGTAAGTTTGTCATGCCGACAGACGGCCAGTCGTTCACCGCGCTGTGCTTAACTCACTGTTAATTACGATAGAGCACTTTAATCAAATGATAGCCAAAGCGGCTTTTAACCGGACCTTGAATTGTCAGTTCTGGTCCAGAAAACACCGCTTTATCTACCGATCCAACCATATCGCCTTTCTTAAACTCGCCCAAGTCACCGCCTCGCTTACCTGAGGGGCAAGTAGAGTGCTTTTTTGCCAACTTGTGAAAGTCAGCCCCATCGGCAAGTTGTTTTTTTAGCGCCAGACATTCGGCTTCGGTTTTTACCAAAATATGTAAGGCACAGGCACGCTTGGCCATAAACACATCCACTTATTAGAAATCAAGCAGTAAGTGTGCCAAAAAGTAGGGAGAAGAGAAAGCAGTAAGCTATACGTTAAAGACCAAGCCGTGAAGGGTAAAGGGTGAAGGGTGAAGCGTGAAGGGAATAAAAAATCCCCCGCTAGCTAATAGCGGGGGATTTAAATGCTTACGGTGCCTTATACTGCGGGAGTACGGTAGTTAATTTATGCACTCCTCGCTTTTTTAAGCGACGGCGAGCGCGACCGTTTCGGCATTGGTTTGTACTAATTCATCGTGCAACGACACTATGGCTTGTTCATAGTATTCATCATCAACAATAAATTGCATTTCTACTGCTCGCAATGACTGATGCACGGCGCGTACCGGCACTTGAGCCTTATTGAGGGCGACGACAGAGCGCGCCAGCAAACCAGGAATACTCATGTCGCTGCCCACAGCCGACACCACAGATACTTTATGGGTATTAATATCGGCATTTTCAAAGCGACGCTGCAAGGCGCTTACCAAGGTACGCACGGTTTTACGGTTGCCAGAAATATAATAAGTCAGCGTGTTGGCATTCATGTCTTTAGACACTAAGTTCAAACGCATGCCGTCCAGCTCATCGGTAAAGCACTCGGCATAATGAGACACGCGGCCCACCATGTCTTGGTCAAATAGCTCCACCGCAAAAATATTACGACGCCCTGCGACCATCTCTACACAAGGTGACGGGCTGCGATAATCGGTCGTAATCAAGGTACCTTCGTGATTGGGCTCAAAGGTGTTACGTACCCGCAGTGGAATATCTTGCTGACGCAAGCCCTTCGCCGCTTGAGGGTGAATCGCTTCCATACCTAAGTTAGACAGTTGGTCGGTCACATCGTAGTTAGTACGACCAATAGGAATAACTTGGTCTTGACCCGCTAAACGTGGATCGGCACTACTGAGGTGAAATTCTTTGTGGATAATCGCTTCGCGTGCACCACTTAACACCGCTAATCGGCTAAAAGTCATTTCGCTGTAACCACGATCGAAACGACTCATTAGACCTTCTTTACAATGAGCATAACCGGTTACTACCGGTAACTGGCTTGATAAATCAAAGCGTGCCATGGCTTGCTCTAGCACTTCATCTAACGGCAGTGCCTCATCGGTGCGCCAGCCCGTTAAGTCCATTAATACCGCATTGACGCCACTTTGACGTAAATACAGCACCATGTTGTGGGCACTGTGGGCCTCCCCCATCGCGGCCAGCAGTTCACGGATAGTTTGCAGCTGTTCGGCCAACTGAAACTGACCAAAAGCGCACACTTGGCGCAAGTGATGCAAACAATCACGAATACCGGCGATGCGGTCTTGCAGAAATGAGTCTGCCAACGCTCGCTCAGGAGTGCGGCCAAACATATCTTCGTTAATTTGTGCCATGCGGTTGCATACGTTATCTAGGGTTTGCTCCCATGCACTGTCATCTTCGGCATCTGCATAGGTGGCATATACTCCTGGCGCACCGGTACGTTTGCATTCCAACAGGCCATCGGTAACACCACCAAAGGCCGATACCACGAGCATACGCTGATAATATTGTTCGGGAGTACGGTTATGTAGCACGACATTATCGCGTACCGCCTCATACTGACTCATTGAGGTACCGCCAATCTTTTCTACTGTGTGTGACACTATAATTCCCTTAATTTCTATAAAACAGGTCTTAACTGTGATCGCACATTTTCATTGGGCCTGGGTGCCGAGTGGCATATTACCCTGCCCAGTGAAAATGTCCGTAAGCGGGGGCTTAGCCCCCGTAAACAGCGTTCTCGGCTTTTTATTCGGCATCAACTGCATATACGCCATCGGCGTCGTGTACTTCTTTACCGGTTAACGGCGGATTAAACACGCACGCCAACTTCATATCTTCACTGCCGCCACGCAATAGGTGGTTATCGTGCTTGTCTAAAATATAAAGCGTACCAGGCTGGATGGGATAAATTTTGCCATCGGCCAAGTCTTCAATTTCGCCGTTACCACTCATGCAATACACAGACTCAAGGTGATTCTGGTAATGAATGTGCGTTTCACCGTTGGCATAAATGGTGGTGATGTGGAATGAAAAGCCCATGTTGTCGTCTTTAAGCAACATGCGAGTGCTATCCCAGGTACCGGTTTCAGACTCAACACGGCGATCCGTTTTTTCACATTCGGCAAGAGTACGTACTATCATGAAATATCCTTTCTTTAATACTGTTTTGCCCGCCCAAGCGGACACGATCAATTCGTTATTATGCAAAAGGGGTAATTTTCATTACCCCCTTTTTGTTATGTACTAATGTTAAGACGCTTTACGCAGACGCTCGCCTTCCGTCTCAAGAATAGAATCTTCTAACCAGTCTAAACCTTGAGTCAGTTCGGCTTCGGTAATGATCAAGGGGCAAAGACACTTCACCACTTCATCATTTGGGCCAGCAGTTTCGATGATCAGGCCGCGCTCAAAACACTTAGAAGTGATTGCATCGGCAATTTCACCGTCATGACAAGCAATACCCTGCATCATGCCGCGACCCTTGACCTTGCTAAACAGCTTAGGAAAACGGTCAACCATGGCTTGCATCCGTTGAGTAAGCAACTCACCTTTAGCACGCACCTCGGCGGCAAAATTATCGTCTTTCCAAAAGGTTTCCAACGCCTTGCGAGCGGTTACAAACGCGTGGTTATTACCACGGAAGGTACCGTTATGCTCACCTGGACTCCACTGGTCTAACTCAGGGCGCAGCAGCACTAATGCGAAGGGCAAGCCCATGCCGCTGAGTGACTTAGACAGAGTAATAATATCGGGCTTAATGCCTGCAGGCTCAAAGCTGAAGAACGTACCGGTACGGCCACAACCGGCCTGAATGTCATCGGCAATCATCAAAATGTCGTGGGCACGGCAGATTTTCTCTAAACGCTGTAACCACTTGAATGATGATGCATTTAAGCCACCCTCACCCTGTACTACTTCAAACAACACGGCAGCAGGCTTATCTAGGCCACTGGAGTTGTCGTTTAGCATGGTTTCAAATAACAATAAGCTGTCTTCACCGGCACCTGGATAACCGTCATACGGCAAACGACTAATGTCGGCCATTGATGTACCAGCGCCACCTCGGTGATGCTGGTTACCAGTGGCCGCCAGTGCGCCTAAGCTCACGCCGTGAAAGCCATTAGTAAAGGCGACTATGTTGCTACGACCCGTCACTTTACGCGCCAACTTCATGGCGGCTTCTACTGCGTTAGTACCGGTTGGGCCTGTAAACTGAGCTACGTGGTCCATGTCGCGAGGCTTAAGAATAATTTGCTGTAGTGCGGTTAAAAACGCCGCCTTGGCGGTAGTGTGCATATCCAGACCATGGGCGATGCCATCTTGCTGAATATATTCAATGAGTGCTTCTTTCAATATCGGGTTGTTATGGCCGTAGTTAAGCGTACCGGCACCGGCAAGGAAGTCTAAATAGCGCTTGCCTTTATCGTCATATAACCAAACGCCCTGCGCCTTATTAAAAGTCACTGGAAAAGAACGGGCATACGTTTGTACAGTGGATTCCATTACATCAAAAATATTACTCATCTCGACTCCTTGAAAGTCTTGAGTTCAAATCTAAAAACAAAAAGAGAATGCGGGTATTCAGCTAGAGGGGATTAGCTGAGTGCAATGCGAAAGAGAATTTCGCTACTGCTGTCACCATTGAAGTGACGTTGCTGATCGAACAGGAGATGGCGTTCGCCTTGGCCTGTTCCCTGACTGCGAGCCAGACTTTCAAATAAACCCCATGAAGGCGCATTATCTGCGGTTATGGTGGTTTCAAGGTGTGTAACACCAGCGCAGGCATCTGAGTCCAACAAGGTATCTACCAAGGTGCGAGCCAAGCCTTCACCACGTGCGCGTTTATCTATGGCTACTTGCCAGACAAACAAGGTGTTTGGCTCGGCAGGTTTGCGGTAGGCAGAGATAAACCCCAGTAATGAGCCGTCATCTTCGTTTTCAGCCAAGATGCACGTATCGGCAAAGTGCAAACACTGCAGCAAATTGCAGTAGGTAGAGTTGGTATCAAGGGGTTTACAGCGGTCAATCAGGCGGTTTACTTCATAACCATCCGTCGACTTGGGATGACGCAACAGCAGTTGCAGATCTATCGTGGTATCCGTATCAATCATTTATAGTCCTAACCTTATTTAGTTAGTGGGCTAAGTAAATTTCCTCTAGTAACCTACCAAACTATCAGCCAATTGCAAGTTTATCTCGATATTATTAATTAGAGTTGCATGCATTTTTGCATTAATATACGACTAATTGTAACGTGCTTTTGTGACACTTTAATGTCGCTTTCCCAGTACTTAACTGACCATTATGCGGCGGTTTAAAACGGCGGCAGAGCCCATTCCGAGGGAGCTGCTACAATAAATACAGTGGTGATGTATTGTCACCACCTTGTCACACTAAATCGGATACACGTTATGAGTACGCGAGAAGCAGGAACCGTTAAATGGTTCAACGAAGAAAAAGGCTTTGGATTCATCACCCGCTCGTCTGGGCCGGATCTATTTGTGCATTTTTCTTCTATACAGGGTGATGGTTTCAAAACCTTACAAGAGGGCCAGCCGGTTACTTTTGTGGTCACCCAAGGTCAAAAAGGTCCCCAAGCAGAAGAAGTGGAGCTGGCTTGACCTTTACCAAGGCGGCACTTAGCGTGCCGCCTTATCATAATTTGTACACTCAGCAGCATCGGGTTACTCTCGGCGGAACAGGTTTTGCATTTATCACCTTCCAACTAGGTATCCCATGCTCAAATTATTACTCTCGTTTTGTTTATTAATCCTTTCCCTACCTACTCTTGCTCAAGAAAAGCCCGCAGATGAGCGGGTACAAGGCACTGTCGAAACCCGCATCCCGCTGACTCCCTTTATGGAGCGCTATATGCTGGATGAGCTCAAGGCTTTGCGCACCGAAATGGCAAAATTTCAAGTGAAGGTCACCAACGACATAGTAGAAAAAGAGCTAAATGTGGCTGACAAAGCTATCAATTATGCGAGCGTCACTGTCACCTACTTTTTCTATTTACTCGCAGGAGCGGCCTCGGTACTCGCGATTGTGGGTTGGCAGTCGTTGCGCGAACTTAAGAAAACAGCGCGGGATTATGCCGAAACAGAAATGCGGAAAATAACCAGTACTTATGAGCACAAGCTAAAACAGATTGAGCGCGAACTGCAGCGAAAAACCAAAGTTATTGCCGAAAACTACCGCGAAATAGAACGATTCCAAGAGATTCATGGATTATGGCTACGCGCCAGTCAAGAACAAAGCCCACAGGCTAAAATTGATATTTACGATCAAATTCTTGATATCAAACCCGGGGATTTGGATGCAATGACTCACAAAGCCGATGCGGCACTGATGATGAACGAACGCCAGTGGGCATTAAGCTTGTGTAATCGGGTATTGCAGGTAGATCAGCAAAATGCCCATGCCTTGTACCAGCGCGCTTGTGCACATGCCGGTGTGGGTCACGAAGAACAAGCCCTATCGGATCTTGAACTCGCAGTACAAAACAATGTGCATCTGCGCGATGTCGCCGCAGAGGACGAAGAGTTTGAACCGCTACGCCAACATCCGCGCTTTATTGAACTGACGAGTGACGGTACCGATCAGAACGCTGACGAGGCCGATCATCACGGTACAAAAATGTCATAAAATATAATTTAACGACACGTGAAAAAAATTGATTTTGCATACTGATACCCAGTGCCATACTTTGCGCAAATCAAAGAGCCACCAAACAGAGTGAGAACGAATATGAGCTTTGAGTCAGGTAAGCCATTTCAAGATTTTGCCCACTTTCCTCGCGGCCTACGCCGCTGTGGCGAGTTTACCGTTGCTGAAGCATTGCTACTTGAAGAATCCGGTCACGCTATGCTTGCGCTGTGTACACAGCAGCGCGCGCCTAACTGTGATGATGAGCAACGTTTTGTTGAGCAAGTACAGCAAGGCACCGCCTCAGACAGCAAACATGCCAAGGTGTGGTTAAAATATTTGAAGGTCATCGGCCCCAAGCGCGTACACCGCCTGTGCTCTCCCATGACGTCGGGCAACAGCGACGACTACGAGCCAGCAGAAGACAGCGCCGATTAACTGAAAACATAGCGGTAAGCCGTCAGCTTTAAGCGGTCAGCTAAAGATCTCATATCAAACCATCGCTATGCTGAGACTTACCTTGGTATAACGATGGTTCGCTACCGACCACAAAAGTCCCGCGTTCGAGAAAAGATGGGGCTCAGCCTGCTTCCACGCTGTGTATTTTTGCTCATCAATCCCCGCTCCTGCTCCTTGCCCTAAACTGACGTTGATGCCAGCGGTATTTCATCCGATGTTAACCGAGTCTACAGGGAGTAAATTGACATGAAACGTCCACAATTATTTCGCTGGAGGCGCTGGGTCTGAGTGGATGTGATACCAATCTGGAAAACTAACTGATCAGATTTTCATGTCTTCTGTAGGGTCGATTTCAATCGACCAAAAACCATAGCACAGCCTAAAGAGGTCGAATACTCCTTGCCTAAATAAGGCGACCCTACGCTCGGGGTGGTTGGTATTTACCATTTGTTTTGTGCTTTTACTTGGATAAATATTAGCGCTTAAGCTGACCTTTCTACCTCTAGCGGCCAACTTCAAAACAGATCAGATACTTACTTAGATTGGCATGGCCAAAGCTCGAAAAGCTTCAGGCTGTTGACCCTATAAATAACTCTGCTGAAAAGGCCGAGTCCGGTTCAGGTTCCCATCAGGATTTGGACTTCAACAAGTCACGTATTTCCGTTAGAAAAATCTCTTCTGCAGTAGGCTTAGGCGGTGCCTCGGGCGCAGCTTCTTCTTTTCTCTTCAGTGAATTAATTCCTTTAACCATCATGAAAATGGCAAGGGCGATAATGGTGAAATCAACCAGAGTCTGAATAAAGCTGCCGTAGCTGATCACGACAGCCGGCGCTTCGCCCACCGCCTCTTTGAGGACAAACTGCAAATCGGAAAAATCGACGCCACCCAGCATTAACCCTATCGGGGGCATGATCACCCCAGAAACCAGAGCGGTCACAATTTTACCGAAGGCCGCACCGATAATAATACCCACCGCCATGTCGACAACATTCCCCTTCACCGCGAAATCCTTGAATTCTTTCATCATGCTCATGGTCAAATCCTTCTCTACGTTGATGGTTATGCAAACTGGTGATTTATCCTTCTTTCGCCAATATTTTCTTTAAAAAAACGGGATGGGCAACATAAGAATAAGAGCAATATAAATCGATGATTAATTGCATAAGTAATCACGCATAATTTATATGGACTATGTGGCTAGCTTACCTTTACCGTCACCCTCGCGAAGGCGGGGGTCCAGTGCCTTTGCAGGCAGCTCTCTGGCTGACAGCTCTGCGCCACAAATCCTGGATTCCCGTCCCCGCCTACGCGAGGATGACGTTCCTTCGGGAATGACGGCAGAACCACACCTGTTAAGCGGCATTACTTATGTACTCTTTCAATATAGGTTAGAAAACAAGCGATACACATAAATGGTGCAACTTGCCTTGAATATCCGACTTACCAAGGGTCATAAGGGTAAAAAACCCCGCTGATAGCTGTCCCTTCCCTCTTACCGCTGCTTTTTCAAAATGATACTCTAGGCCATACTCTTTTATTGGCCCGCTATATACTGTGAGTGATGGCCCACTGTAACTAAAGACCCAATCATCATGAGCAAGCCTGCAGCAGCACCGAGTTTTTTGTTTCACGACTATGAAACCGCTGGCATTCATCCGACAACCGATCGGCCGGTACAGTTTGCCGCCATTCGCACCGATGCCGAGTTAAACGAAATTGGCGAGCCGGTAATGTTTTATTGCCAATTACCGACCGACTACTTGCCCTCGCCCGAAGCCACCCTGATCACCGGTATTACTCCGCAAATGGCTCAGCAAAAAGGTCTGTGCGAGGCAGAGTTTATTGCTCGTATTCACGACCAATTTAGCCAGCCCAACACCTGTATTTTGGGTTATAACAACATTCGATTTGACGATGAAGTGACGCGTTTCACTCTATATCGAAACTTTTACGACCCTTATGCATACAGTTGGCAGCAGGGGAATTCTCGATGGGATCTATTAGATGTGGTGCGCGCCTTCTATGCTTTGCGCCCCGAAGGTATTAACTGGCCCACCGACGATGACGGCAAGCCCAGCTTTAAGCTTGAGCGGTTAACCCAAGCTAATGATATTGATCATGGTAATGCCCACGACGCCTTGGCCGATGTAAGGGCCACCATTGCGGTGGCTAAATTACTGCGCCAATCTCAACCTAAGTTGTTTGATTATTTATTTGAACTAAGAAGCAAGCATAAGGTAAAAGCTCTTATTGATGTGGTGAATAGCCAGCCGCTGGTGCATGTATCAGGCCGATTTTCTGCTTGGCAAGGTTGTGCCAGCTGGATTGCGCCGCTGGCATGGCACCCAGAAAACGCCAATGCGGTGATTTGTGTAAATCTGGCCATGGATCTCACCCCCTTAATAGAGCTAACCCCAGAGCAGTTACAACAACGGCTCTATACCAAGCATGCGGACTTAGGCGAGTTGGCACCCGTGCCGGTAAAATTAGTGCAAATTAATAAATGCCCTGTACTCGCCAAGGCCGCTGCGCTCACTGAGCAGCGAGCCGATGAGCTAGGCATAAATAGAGCCCAGTGCCGCCTGAGTTTAGATATGTTGCGCCGCCACCCAGAAATCCGAGAAAAGGTGGTGGCCTTATATCAATTAGCGCCTACCTTTGCACCGGTGACTGACGTTGATGCAGCCCTCTATCAAGGTGGTTTTTTTGGGGCAGCAGACAAGGCGGTGATGGACATGATCCGCACCAGCACCCCCGACGCCCTCGCCGCACTTCCGTTGCAGTTTAATGACCAACGTCTACCCGAGCTGCTATTTCGCTATCGAGCACGCAATTACCCACACACTTTAAATGAGCAGGAATGGCAACGCTGGCGTCAGCATTGCCAAGACCGACTCTCAGAATTGGCGGAACCCTATATGCAGCGATTAGAACAATTAGTGATTGAATATCAAGAAGATGAAACCAAGTTGGCCTTACTGCATGCGGTCGCGCGTTATGTTCAATCTCTTTAAGTCTCCAGCCTTTATATTAATACGCGGCGTCGTCGTATTATTGGCCTGCTTGCTGATGGGCGACGCCATTGCCTATGTACTGCCCTTCGACTTTCCGGGCAGCATTCTTGGCCTGTTTGTGCTGTTTTTTTTACTCAGCAGCCAACTGGTTCCCCTAAACTGGGTGTATAACAGCGGCCAGCTCATACTGCGCAACATGGCATTATTGTTTATTCCGGTCGCCGCCGGATTATTGGGTTACGTAGATGTACTTAGTGAGGGCATTGGGCTCATTATTAGCTCTGCTTTTAGTGGTTTAGTGCTTATCTTACTGGTGGTCGGTCGGCTTTATCAGAGGATGCAAGGATGATGGTTTGGCTCGCTCTACCGCTAACAGCGGGACTCTACTTATGGGTAAAAATGCTCGCGCGGCGTTATAAAAGTCCGCTGATTAACACCATCATGTTACCAGCTCTGATCATTATCGCCGTGTTAATGCTTACCGGACAAGACAGTAGCGCCTATCAAACGGGTACCCAACCCCTTAACCGCCTGCTGGAACTTGCCGTGGTGGCCTTTGCTTTGCCGCTATATCAGCAAGCGGCTAAGATCCGCGAACAGCTTTGGCCCATCGTACTATGCTGCAGCTTATCGGCGCTGATTTCTGTTGGTACCACGTTAATTATTGGCGGCATACTACACGCCAAGCCCGAGCTACTGGCCTCTATTGCCACTAAATCCATTACCACGCCGCTGGCAATGAGTGTCAGCGAAACAATGGGCGGCATTCCGGCCATTGCTGCAGGTTTGGTGATTATAGTGGGTATGATGGGAGCCATTATTGGCTTTCCGCTGCTAAAAATTGCAGGCGTCGTACACCCCGAAGCACAAGGCTTGGCCATGGGCGCCGGTGCTCACGCCATTGGTATCGGTGCCGCGGCCGAGGTGGGCCCGGTGCAAGGTGCCTTTGCTTCATTGGCCATGGTGGTGTCTGGTATTGCCACCGCCGTGTTGGCACCACCGTTATTTCATCTCTACCTTTGGTTTATGCAATAGGTCCACAAACCTTAACAAAGAGGCAGAATCTTATGAGTGATGAACTTAAGCAGACACTCGCCCAGCATCGGCTGACTCATGTGGTACGCTTTAGCCCAGAGCAAATTGCTATTTTAGCGCATGCCACTCAACAGGGAGAGGAAGCGCTCGCCCGCACCTTACTGCCGTTGGCACAACAAAAATCCCAAACACCGGTTTCTGGCTTTGCGGTTGGGGCTATCGCCATCAGTGGCTCGGGCTATTGGTATTTAGGCGCGAACATGGAAATGGCCGGCCAGCCGCTCAGCACGGCGTTGCATGCCGAGCAGTCAGCCATTGGCCATGCCGCCTTGTGTGATGAGCGCTATATCGAAAAGGTGATTGTCAGTGTCAGCCCTTGCGGTCATTGCCGCCAATTTATGCACGAGCTTAATCAAGACGACCTGATGCTGGTACTGCCTGACCAACATTTCACCTTGAGCGAGTTACTGCCCCATGCCTTTGGCCCAGCCGATTTACAGCAGACTTATGGCATGCTTAACGGTCCGGCAGGCAACTTAGCGGCAGCTAACAACCCCGAAGTGGACCCCCACGATGCATTAATGCTGCTCGCCTTAGACGAAGCCAATGCCAGCTACGCCCCTTATAGTAAGAATCGCGCAGGCGTAGCACTGCAATTAAATGACGGCCAAATTTGTCGGGGCCGTTATTTAGAAAATGCCGCCTTTAATCCCAGCCTAAGCCCGATGCAATTAGCGCTAAGCCAGCTGTTTTTGCTCGGTTATCAGCCCCAAGATATTGAGCGTGCTTTTATTGTGGAGGCCACCGCCAAGGTACAACAAGCCGCTGCCGCCAAGCAGTTGTTAGCGTCAATCAGCGACGTTAAGTTAGAAACAGCGCAGTTTGGCGATACTAATGTGAAGGGTGAAGAGCTTAGATACCGGAGCAAGTCCGGTAAGACAGCATAAGGGCCAACCAAGAGCGGTGGTTTCTGTAGGGTGCCGCTTTAGCTGGCACTCCCGTCTCAGCGGGATTTTAAACCATCCTGCTGCGCAGAATTACGCAGCTAAAGCAGCGGCTACAAAAGACGGTGCCTGTCTCTAACTTACAGCATATGGCTTACCGCTCCCCCAAGGGGCAACATAGATTGCCGCGTCGCTACGCTCCTCGCAATGACGGGCCTACAGGCTGCTATAAGTCTTACGCTGTACGCCTTACGTTAAAACAACACCTCTTTTGTAGCCCACCCGTCTCTTCAGCGAAGAGGACTTCGGCGGCAAAGCAGGAAGGTTAAGCTTGTCTTTTACGTATAGCGTACCGCTTTCTTTTCCGGTCTTTGCGAGCGTAGCGAAGCAATCCATTTTTAGCTGATCGCTGACAGCTTACGGCTTCCAGCTGTCTTTTATTCTGCAAATAGCTTTCGGCCCATAAATGAGTGGCTTAAGGTGTTGCCGTCTACCAGCTCTAGTTCGCCGCCAATAGGCACGCCGTGGGCAATACGACTCACTCCTACGCCGTGGCTGCGGGCAATGTCGGCAATATAATAGGCGGTGGCTTCGCCCTCTACCGTCGGGTTGGTGGCCAAGATCAGCTCTTTAAATGCTTCACTCGCCAGCCAGTCGGCCAGCTTGTCTAGCCCCAACTCTTCGGGCCCTACCCCATCTAACGGCGACAAGTGCCCCATTAATACGAAGTAACGTCCCTGATACTGACCCGTTTGTTCAATAGCGACCACATCGGCTGGGCTTTCTACAATGCACAGCTGGCCACTGACCGCGCGCTTTGGATTGGCACACAGCGGGCAAGTATCTTCTTCGGTAAAAGTACGACACTGTCGACAGTGGCCAATTTTTTCTAGCGCTTGATCCAGCACATGAGCCAAGCGACGACCACCGGCACGCTGTCGCTCTAGCATTGCAAAGGCCATGCGCTGTGCCGACTTAGGGCCTACGCCGGGCAACACTTGCAAACTCTTGATTAATTCATCCAACAGGGGGCTAAAACGCATGGGATCACTCAGAAGATAACAGCAGAAAACGCGGGGAATACTCACTACAAAGCCGGGCGTTTACTCCCGGCTTTAAATACATAAAATTATCTTAGAACGGCATTTTGAAGCCCGGAGGTAAATTCATACCACCGGTCAGCTCGCCCATGCGGCTCTTGTTTTGCTCTTCTACGCGACGTACTGCATCGTTAACGGCTGCAGCTAATAAGTCTTCTAACAACTCTTTGTCGTCTTCTAACAAGCTGTCGTCCAGTTCAACACGGCGCACTGAATGGCTGCCTGCCATGGTTACTTTGACTAAGCCAGCACCAGCTTCGCCAACCACTTCTAGCTCGGCCAGCTCTTCTTGCAGCTTCTGCATTTTTTCTTGCATCTGCTGGGCCTGTTTCATGATATTGCCCATTCCACCTTTACCAAACATATCTGCTCACTCTTTATTAATGGAAATAATCCCAAGGCTACTGTGCCATGGGTTCGATACTGTCGTATTCAAGCACCGCCGCAAAGCGCGATATTAAAAATTGTACCGCATCATCGCGCTCAATTTCATCTTTTGCTTGTGCAATGGCGGCTTGAAACAAATCTTGTTCTATTTCAAATGGGGTTTGTTGGCCCGCTTGCTGGCCAATATTAACCTGCACGCTAACGGGCTGAGCCTGATGATGTTGGAGCACCAACTCCAGGTCATGGCGCGACTTCTCATTCAATAAGTGCTTATGCTCTGGCTGTAACCACAACTGCCACTGCAGTTCACTTTTTACTTCTAAACTACTGTGCATGGCCAGTTGGCGTAACAAACCACCCAATGGCAACTCTGCCATTAACCGAGCCCAATGATCGGTTGCTTGCGATAATAAGCTCGCCGCCTTTAAAGGCTCGGGATCCATCGAACTGTGCTGCGCGCCAGCCATGGGTGCCACCGGTGCACTCATTGTAGGTGCCGCCGCACGCCTCGGTTGAACAGGCTGACTTAGCGGTGGCTTTACCGCCGAATGAGTCACCTCAACGGGGGGCTGAAATGGCGGCGCACTGGGCGCAGACCGGTTTGGTGCGCCATCCGTTTGCCACGGTGGCAAGTCATCCTCGTCATTATCCCAGCTGGCGTCAGCATAGGCATCAAGCGGCGGTAACTCATCGGTTCCTGATGTTACTGATGGTTTTTCCGGCGGCCTTTCTGGCACGGCTCGGCGCTGAGGATCTGTCTGCTGACGGAACTCGGTGCTCGCCGCAGCCTGAACAGGCTCGGTCTTGGCTTCAGGCTCGTGATGCTGCGGAGCCGGCGCAACGGGTTTGGTTCTTGGCTTAGCAACAGGCTGACTGGATGCGGTATTTTTGTCCGGCTCTTGGCTACGCAAGCGATTGCGTGTTTGCAATAAACGGCGAATACGCGTCACATCCGCGGCGGCCGGATCATCCACTGCAGGGGCTGCTACCGGTAACGGTGCCGGCGTAATGGGCCGTGTATCTACCGCAGGTGCTAACGTTGGTTGAACGACGTCGTTTGAGTCAAAATTTTCTGGTTCTGGTTCTGGTTCTGGCTGCGGTTGCGGCTGCGGTTGCGGTTGCGGTTGCGGTTGCGGTTGCGGTTGCGGTTGCGCAATGTGCCCTAACTGCCCTGCTTGTGCCAATATTTCATTTTGTTCTTGTTCGAGTGTGGCCGCCATCTGTTCATCGGGATCCGCCGCTAATGACGCTTCATTAACGGGTGGCGGCTCAGGCTTTTTTACCGGATGGGCTGCTTCTCTGGCTATCTCAGATGCAGTTACCGCGGGGGGCGTTATCGCAGGTGTTGCTATCCTAGGCGCGGCGGCACTAGCGACAGGCGCCTCGGGGCGAAATGCCAAGGTGCGCAACAGCGTCATCTCAAGCGCAGAGCGACCATCGGGGGCAAACGGCAGGTCTTTACGGCCTTGCAAACAGATCTGATAAAAAATCTGTATTTGCTCAGATGAGACTAACGGTGCCAGCCGATTCAGCTCACCGGCATAGGGTTGCTGGGGTGATGCCGCCACCACCTGTGCTAGCGCCAGCTGATGCCAAAAACCAATTAACTCTTTGTGCACCTGATCGTAATCTGGCCCCATACTGGCAAGCTCTGCCACGCGTGCCAATAAGGCTTCGCCGTCGCCGGCCAAAATGGCCTCAATTAACGCCAATAATTGGTTGCGATTCAGGTTGCCCAGCATCGATTCAACCAATGCCAGCTTAACCTCACCATTGCCAAAAGCCAGCGCCTGATCGGTTAGGCTCAGGCCATCGCGCAGGCTGCCGTCTGCGGCACGAGCCAAGGCAGCCGTAGCTTGCGCTTCAAAGGGTAAATGCTCTTGTTGCAGAATATGCTGCAACTGAGTATCTATCTGCTCGGGTTCGAGGCTTTTTAGATGAAACTGCAAGCAACGCGATAAAATGGTGATCGGCAGTTTTTGCGGGTCTGTGGTGGCCAGCAAAAACTTCACATGGGGCGGCGGCTCTTCTAGCGTTTTTAACAGCGCATTAAAGCTGTGCCGCGACAGCATGTGTACTTCATCTATCAAATAGACTTTAAAACGGCCACGGGCGGGTTGATATTGCACGTTATCGAGCAATTCCCGCGTGTCTTCCACCTTGGTACGACTGGCCGCATCAATCTCAAGCAAATCAACAAAGCGGCCCTGCTCAATTTCTTGGCAACTGGCACACTCACCACACGGATCGGACGTAATGCCTTTGTCGCAGTTAAGCGCCTTGGCCAGCAGCCGCGCAATGGAGGTTTTGCCCACGCCTCGGGTGCCGCTAAATAAATAAGCATGATGCAGCCGACCCTGCGAAAGGGCATTAATGAGCGCGGTCAGCACATGTTGCTGCCCTACTACATCGGCGAAACGCTGCGGACGCCATTTTCTGGCAAGAACCTGATAATTCATCGCTAATTAATGGCCATCAAATTGCACAAGGCTATTCACACGAATACCCATGTTATTGAGACGTTGCAAGCCGCCTAACGCCGGCAAAGCCACAACAAAAGCCGCCTCTTGTACTTCGCCACCACAGCGACGCACCAGTTTAACGGCAGCTTCTACTGTGCCGCCGGTGGCCAACAAATCATCAATAATCAATATTTTCTCGCCGGGGGCGATAGAGTCAACATGAATTTGCAGTTTGTCTTGCCCATATTCTAAGTCGTAAGCCACTTCAATGACTTCGCGCGGCAACTTATTAGGCTTGCGCGCCGGAATAAAGCCCACACCCAAGGCGGCGGCCACCGGTGCACCAAAAATAAAACCTCGGGCTTCGGTGCCCAGCACCTTGTTAATGCCCGTATGCTGATACAGCTCAACAATGGCATCAATGGTGGCTTTAAACGCCTCAGCATTTTCTACCAAGCTGGTGATGTCACGAAAAACAACCCCAGGCTTCGGATAATCAGGAATAGAGACAATGCTATCGGCAATCAGTTTAAGAGTTTCTTGTTTCATTAGATAGGCGGCCTTATTAGGCCCTAAAAATTAGGGCATAGCATGTAAATTTTGGACGGCAGCTAGCTTAGGGCTTAGCCTACTCCAATGCAACAATCGGCACCGCTGCCGGCACGGTTAGCCGCTGTTAACGGGTAATAATTTCATATAAATCTGTGCGTCGGTCTTTAAGATTGGTCACTGACCCCTCGTTACGCACCAGCGTCAGCTTTTCTAGGTCCATATCCGAGAACATGATCATCTCGGTATTGGGCGTCGTTTCAGCCATCACCGCATCATGAGGGAAGGCAAAATCAGACGGAGAAAACACCGACGACTGCGCATACTGCACGTCAAGATTTTGTACTTTTGGCAAGTTGCCGACACTGCCCGTAATCACCACATAGCATTCGTTTTCAATGGCACGCGCTTGGGCACAATGACGAACCCGCAGATAACCATTTTTAGTATCCGTCCAAAAAGGTACACAAATGATGTCCACCTCTTTGCTGGCAGCAATGCGCCCCAGTTCAGGAAATTCAATATCGTAACAAATGAGAATAGCAACTCGACCGGAGTCGGTCTCAAACACTTCAAACTTGTCGCCGCCTTCTATTACCCAATCACGACGTTCATGGGGGGTAATATGAATTTTGCGTTGCTCGTCTATTCGCCCATCTCGGTGACATAAATAAGACACGTTATAAACGCGATCGTTGTCCAAAATAGGCATAGAGCCGGTAATAATATTGATGTTGTAACTCACCGCCATTTCCGACATTCGATCTCGAAACTGCGGGGTATACTCGGCCAGAAAACGGATAGCACGCGTTTGATCAACCTGATCGGTCAACCCCATTAAAGGCGCGTTAAAAAACTCCGGAAACAGCGCAAAGTCGCTCTTGTAATCAGACAGCGCATCTACAAAGTATTCTACTTGCTCCAATACCTCATCGACCGAGGCAAATTCGCGCATTTGCCACTGTACCGCTCCCATACGCACTTGAGTCTTCTTTTCGTTAAGTACCGAAGAAGGCGGCGTATAAAGAATGTTTCGCCATTCCAACAAGGTCGCATATCCCAAAGATTGTTCATCCTCTGGGAGGTATTTATGCATCAGCCTTGTCACCTGAAAATCATTGGCTAACTGGAAACTAAGAATAGGATCGTAGATTTCTTTGCGGTCGACGCGATCAATATATTCAGCCGGAGAGTATTGCTCCGAATGCTGGAAATAGCCGGGAATACGCCCACCGGCAAGAATGGCGCGCAAATTCATAGAACGGCACAGCTCTTTGCGAGCTTCATACAAACGACGCCCCAATCGAAAACCGCGGTATTCAGGCTGAATAAATACATCTAGGCCATACAAAGAGTCGCCTTTGGCGCTATGCCTAATCTGCTCGTTACGAAGGATCAGATCGTCATAGGTATGGGGGTTGCTAAACCGCTCATATTTAACCGATACGGTAAGCGCAACGGCAACGAGTTTACCGTTATCTTCAATACAAATCTGTCCATCCGGAAACTGTTCAATCAGCGCCTTTATCGTATCTTTAGGCCAAGCTCCACCGATATCGTGATAAACGCGGTCCATTAGTACTTGCAGCTCGTCGTAATCATCCAGTTTTAAGTTGCGCAAATTAAGATGCAGATCTTCAGGCTGAGTCATGCAGCAAACTCCGGTATGGCAGTGAATTAAATTGAGTAGGCAAGTTTATCAGAAGGACCTGCAAAGTTCGCACCCGCAAGCAAAAAAGTAAGTAATACCAAGCGGAGTAAATAACTATCCTATTTTTAAGCTTGAGCTCTAGAGGTAACACTGTCACCACTAGCCACTGGGCTAGCCATCTTTGCTGGGTAACGGTACTGCTACCTCTTAAAAGCCTTACACCAATAATTTTTTTGCAACGGAATCCACGGTAGAACACGGAAAAATTAAGCTGAGATAAGTGCGAAAAGGTCCAAAAGCGCTTATTGGTAGATGAGTGCTCAGAGGCAACTGGGTAGCCTCCTCCGACTCGCTTCAAGTACATCCTTGTAACGCTCAGCACATGACATCCCTGTCATGTGATAGTCGGCTGAGTGTAGTGGCACACTTAAAGTGGCCACCTGTTCAGAGGTGATATCATCACCTCATCAGATAT
>NZ_JBHTJS010000062.1:0-14161 GCF_042676125.1 Oceanisphaera ostreae | reverse complement strand
CCTGTATATCTGATGAGGTGATGATATCACCTCTGAACAGGTGGCCACTTTAAGTGTGCCACTACAACGCGAGGATGACGTTCCTTCGCGGGAGTGACGAGGTGAGCGTGGGAGTGACGAAGGGAGAGGCGGGAGTGACAAATAAGATGCTCAGGAGTGCAAGGAATAAGGGCTGGCTTTATGTTTGTGCCGTCATCCTCGCGAAGGCGGGGATCCAGAACTGGGGGCACCATTCTCGATAATGGTTGCTGGTCTGCAAAGGTCACTGCAACATAACGCAGCGTTAAATGATATCGGTCCACAAATCCCGCCAGCCAGGGTTTTGTTCCTCAATCAACCGTAGTTTCCAGCTACGGTTCCATTTCTTTAGTTGTTTCTCGCGGTTAATCGCCGTGTACATATCGGCATGGAGTTCGAAGTACACCAACAGGTGTACCCCGTGGCGAGCGCTAAACCCAGGCACATCTTGCTGTTTGTGTTGCCATATGCGCTGTACCAGATTGCTGGTCACGCCGATATACAGGGTGCCGTTTCGACAGTTGGTAAGTATATAGACGGCAGGCTGTTTGGACATTGTTATGACCTTGTCAGTAATTTACTTCCAAGTTTAGGCTCAGATGCATTAACGGGCCTCCCTGCCATCGCGGTAGTGACGAGAAAAAGTGTGAATAGTGAAATGGCCGTCATCCTCGCGCAGGCAGGGATCAAGGGCAGGGAGCACAATGGTCGATAATGGTTGCTGATCTGCCAAGGTCACTGGGCTCCCGCCTTCGCGGGAGTGACGAGGTGAGAGGCGGGAGTGATAAATAAGATGCTCAGGAGTGCAAGGAATAAGGGCTGGCTTTATGTTTTTGCCGTCATCCTCGCGAAGGCGGGGATCCAGGGCAGGGAGCACAATTCTAGATAATGGTTGCTGGTCTGCAGAGGTCATTGGCATCCAGTAACGGCGGGGCTTTTTACTTTCCGAGTTTTGTCGTCAAACGTGACGTTTTTGGCTATGTGGTCGTCGTTTTTAGCCAGTGTACGAACAAAGCCTCGGGCTAGACTGCACTTGAATCCGGTGGGCACCATACCACCAGCCACATTTATTCAAGGAAGGTCTGGCTATGCAACATGCAGCTGAACTACATAAGCAAGCGGTCGTCATCGACGGCCTGATTATCGCCAACTGGGGGCGAGAACTGTTTGAGGACATGCGTCGTGGCGGGCTAACGGCTGCCAACTGCACCGTGTCGGTATGGGAAGGATTTCAGGGCACGGTCGACAACATTGCCACCTTCAACCGCTACTTCCAAGAACACGCCGACCTGATCCGTCCGGTACGTACCACGGCCGACATCCTCAAGGCCAAGGAAGAGGGCCGCACTGGCGTGATCCTCGGTTTTCAGAATGCCCATGCATTCGAAGATCAGCTGGGTTATGTGGAAATCTTCAAGCAGCTGGGCGTGGGCATAGTGCAGATGGCCTATAACACCCAGAACCTGGTGGGCACCGGCTGTTACGAGCGCGACGGCGGTCTGTCCGGCTTTGGCCGCGAAGTCGTGGCCGAAATGAACCGGGTCGGCATTATGTGCGATCTGTCTCACGTAGGCGCCCAAACATCCAAGGAAGTGATCCTCGAATCCAACAAGCCGGTGTGCTATTCCCACTGCCTGCCGGCCGGTCTGAAGGACCACCCGCGGAACAAGTCTGACGAAGAGCTGCGCTTCATCGCCGATCATGGCGGTTTTGTCGGCGTGACCATGTTCGCCCCCTTCCTTAAAAATGGCATCAACTCCACCATCGACGACTATGTTGAAGCCATCGCCTATGTGATGGAGCTGGTAGGCGAAGACTCCATCGGCATAGGTACCGACTTTACTCAGGGTCATGATCAGAACTTCTTCGAGTGGCTGACCCACGACAAGGGCTATGCCCGTCGCCTGACGCGTTTCGGCGAAATCATCAACCCCGAGGGTATCCGTACCATCGGCGAATTCCCCAACTTGACCGAGGCTCTGTTGCGTCATGGCTTCTCTCCACGCCAGGTAGAAAAAGTCATGGGCGGTAACTGGATGCGTGTGCTGAAAGACGTCTGGGGCGAATAACCATCATCGGTAAACTAAGGAGAATCACAATGTCAGTACATGCACCCGAAATGCCCATTGCAGTGAGCGCTGAATCCGGCGTCTGGACCACAGACGCGCTACCCATGCTGTATGTGCCGCGCCACTTTTTCGTCAACAACCACATGGCGATCGAAGAGGAGCTTGGCCCAGAGCGCTATGCCGAAATTCTGTACAAGGCCGGCTACAAGTCCGCTTGGCACTGGTGTGAGAAAGAAGCCGAATGTCACGGCCTTAGTGGTGATGCGGTCTTCGAGCATTATATGAAGCGTCTGTCTCAGCGAGGCTGGGGTTTGTTTTCCATCGAAAACCTGGATATCGCCGCCGGCACTGCCAGGGTTCGGCTGGATCATTCCGCCTTCGTTTATCAGTACGGCAAGGTGGACCGCATGGTGGACTACATGTTTACCGGCTGGTTTGCCGGTGCACTAGACCAGATTGCCGAAAGCCAAGGGTTGTTGGTGCGTACCGTTGCTCGCCAGACCCAGAGTGGCGCTCAGACCGGCTGTGATTACGGCCTATTCGAAGTCAGCCCGCTGTAGTTCATGCCGTCATCCTCGCTCAGGCAGGGACGGGGAACCCGAACTGGTAGCGCAACGGCTTCTGGTCTGCAAAGGTCACTGGGCTCCCGCCTCCGCGGGAGTGACGAAGGGGAGGCGGGAGTGACGAGAAGGGGCCAGGACGGGTAGCACCGCCTCGATAGTGGCTTCTGGCCTGCAAAGGTCACTGGGCTCCCGCCTCCGCGGGAGTGACGAGGGGGAGGCGGGAGTGACGAGGAGGGGGCGGTAGCACCGACTCGGAAGCAACAGGTAGGCGCTCAAAACGAGCAGGTTTTAATTTTCGGCGGGCCGGTTGCCGGCCGCCAAGCAAGTCAGCAGAGGGATCTACGATGGGACAATTTGACGCCTTACTTCAACCCATGAATATCAACAAACTTACTATCCGTAACCGGGTGGTGAGCACGGCCCATGCCGAAGTGCATGCCACCGACGGCGGTATGACCACAGAACGTTACGTCAAATATTATGAAGAAAAGGCCAAGGGCGGTCTCGGATTGGCCATCTGCGGCGGCTCCAGTGTGGTGTCCATCGATAGTCCCCAGGAGTGGTGGAGCTCGGTCAACCTGAGTTCAGATCGCATCATCCCTCATTTTAAGAATCTGTCTGAAGCCATGCACAAGCATGGTGCCAAGATCATGATCCAGATCACCCACATGGGGCGTCGTTCCCGCTGGGATGGTTATAACTGGAGTACACTGCTCAGCCCGAGCGGCCTCCGTGAACCGATCCACCGTGCTACTAATAAAACGATTGAGCCGGAAGAGATCTGGCGTATTATCGGCGATTTTGCCCAAGCGGCTCGCCGTGCCAAGGAGGGCGGCCTGGACGGCGTTGAAATTTCCGCAGTGCATCAACATCTGATTGACCAGTTCTGGAGCCCACGGGTTAACAAGCGGTCCGACGAGTGGGGCGGCAGCTTCGAAAATCGCATGCGCTTCGGTCTGGAGGTGGTTAAGGCGGTGCGTGCCGAGGTCGGTCCCGACTTTGCGGTGGGGTTGCGCATGTGTGGTGACGAGTTCCACGTGGACGGCCTGAACCACGAAGACATGAAACAGATCGCCAAGTATTACGACGACACCGGCCTGCTGGACTTCTTCGGCGTGATCGGCTCCGGGGCGGACACCCACGCCACGCTGGCCAATGCGATCCCCAACATGAGCTATCCGCCAGAGCCTTTCCTGCACTTGGCAGCAGGCATCAAGGAAGTGGTCTCGGTACCGGTGATCCACGCCCAGAACATCAAGGACCCCATCCAGGCCCAGCGTATTATCGAAGGCGGCTATGTCGACTTCGTGGGCATGACCCGGGCGTACATGGCCGACCCCCACCTGATCGCCAAGGTCAAGCTGGGTCAGGTTGATCAAATTCGCCAATGCGTGGGTGCCAACTACTGTATCGACCGTCAGTACCAGGGGCTGGATGTACTCTGCATCCAGAACGCGGCGATGTCGCGCGAGTCCACCATGCCGCATATTATAGAGCCCACCAGTGGGCCCAAGCGTAAGGTGGTGATCGTCGGTGGCGGCCCTGCCGGTATGGAAGCGGCTCGGGTTAGTGCCGAGCGCGGCCATAAGGTGGTGTTGTTCGAGAAGGCGCCCGAACTGGGCGGACAAATCACCCTGGCGGCGAAGGCGCCCCAGCGCGATCAGATTGCCGGTATCACCCGCTGGTTCACCTTGGAGTTGCCGCGCCTGAAAGTGGATGTACGCCTGAATACGGCGGCCGACGTAGCGAGCATCATGGCGGAAAATCCGGATGTGGTGATTCTGGCGGTGGGTGGTACGCCTTTCATCGAGCAAAACCCAGAATGGGGCGCAGCAGAAGGGCTGGTGGTCAGCAGTTGGGATATCCTCTCGGGCAAGGTCGAGCCGGGCAAGAATGTGCTGATCTACGACCCCATTTGTGAATTCACCGGCATGTCCACGGCCGATTACCTGGCCACCAAAGGCAGTCTGGTAGAGCTGGTCACCGATGACACCAAACCGGGGGTGGCTGTGGGTGGTACCACTTTCCCCACCTATTACCGTTCGCTGTACGAGCGCGACGTGATCATGACGTCTGACTTGGCCATGAACAAGGTGTACCGAGAAGGGGACAAGCTGGTAGCGGTGCTTGAAAATGAGTACAGCCACCAGCAGGAAGAGCGGGTAGTGGATCAAATAGTGGTGGAAAACGGTATTCGCCCCGACGAGAAACTCTACTGGGAAATGAAGGCCGATTCCGTCAACAAGGGCCAGATCGATATTGAAGCCCTGTATGCGGCCAAGCCTCAACCGAGCCTGTCTCACGGCGGCCAAGGATATCTGCTGTATCGCATTGGTGACTGCGTATCCCAGCGCAACACCCATGCCGCCATCTATGACGCCCTGCGCCTGTGCAAGGACTTCTGATTTGAAAGGTGCCGGAGCCTGCTCCGGCGCCATGAGGTAAGCCGCTATGTTTGAGCCTGTGATCCCCTATTTGTTATTACTCGTTTTCGCTCTGGCCGTCGCCGGGGCGGTACGACGAATCCGTCTCTGGCGTATGGGCCAGCCCAACCCAGTTTCGTTCTGGCGAGGCTTGGCTGCTATGCCGAGGCGTTATCTGGTTGACCTGCACCATGTGGTGGCCCGCGACAGCTATATGTCCAACACCCATGTGGCGACCGGCGGCGGCTTTGTGCTGGCGCTGCTGCTGGTGGTGCTGGTGCATGGTGTTGGTTTGAAAACCGCCTGGCTGACCTGGCCGCTGCTGGCTGCCAGCATGCTGATGGCGGTGGGGGCGTTTTTCGTGTGGAAACGCCGTGCCAAGCCAGCCTCCGAGCTGCCTCACTCCCGTCTTTCCCAAGGGCCCTGGCAGCGTCTGCCCAAGAGCTTGATGGCCTTTTCTGTCGGCTTCTTTCTGGCGACGCTGCCCGCCGCCGGCATCTTGCCCGAAGGAACTGGCAGCACGCTGCTGGCCCTGTTGTTGTTGGCTGCCTGTATCTGGGGCCTGGGCGAGATGGTGTTTGGCATGACTTGGGGCGGGCCGATGAAGCACGCCTTCGCTGGCGCCCTGCATCTGGCGTTTCATCCTCGTCCGGCCCGTTTCGATGGTGGCCGCGACACCGGTCTCAAGGCGCTGGATCTGAGTGACGCCAAGCTAGGAGTGGAAAAGGTCACCGACTTCAAGTGGAACCAGCTGTTGAGCTTCGACTCATGCGTGCAGTGCGGTCGTTGCGAAAGCAAGTGTCCGGCCTTTGCCGCCGGCCAGCCTCTTAATCCGAAGAAGCTGATCCAAGATATGGTGACCAGCCTGGCGGCCCAAGAAGAAGTGAACTACCACGGTAGCGCTCATCCGGGCCAGGAACAGGCCGCCCGTACCGGCTGCCCAGACCTGCCGCTGGTAGAAAGTATCCTCGACAGCCAAACCCTGTGGTCTTGCACCACCTGCCGGGCCTGCGTGGAAGAATGCCCGATGATGATCGAGCACGTGGATGCGGTGGTAGACATGCGCCGTTACCTGACCATGGAGCGCGGTGAAACCCCGGGCAAGGGCCAGCAAGTGCTGGAAAATTTGATCGCCACCGACAACCCGGGCGGCCTGTCTCCGGCCAGCCGCAGTCACTGGGCGGCGGACTTGTCGATTCCTCTGCTCAAGCAAACCAGAGCAACCGACATTCTGTTTTGGGTTGGTGATGGTGCCTTCGACATGCGCAACCAGCGTAGCTTGCGGGCTGTGGTTAAGCTGCTCAAGGCGGCGAATGTGAACTTTGCCTTCCTCGGTGACGAGGAGCTGGACTCCGGCGATCTGGCTCGACGCTTGGGCGATGAAGCTACCTTTCAGCGGCTGGCCAAGGCCAATATCAAGACCCTGAGCAAGTATCAATTCAATCGCATCGTCACCGCCGATCCCCATGCCTTGCAGTGCTTGGGCACCGAATATGCGGAGCTGGGCGGAGACTACCAAGTAGTGCATCACACCGAGCTGCTGGCAGAGCTGCATAAGCAGAGTCAGTTGCACTTTACTGCTAACGGCAATGCGCGGTTGACCTATCACGATCCTTGTTATCTGGGACGCTACAACGGCGTTTATGATGCGCCTCGTTACCTGATCGATCAGCTCGGCTTTGAGCGTACCGAGATGGAACGTAGCGGTTTCCGCTCTCGCTGTTGCGGCGGCGGCGGCGGTGCGCCGATCACCGATATTCCGGGCGAACGCCGTATTGCCGATATGCGCATGGACGATGCCAGGGCGGTGAACGCCGAAGTGATGGCGGTGGCTTGCCCGCAATGTACCCAGATGCTGGAAGGGGTGGTAGAGCCGCGCCCCGAAATAAAGGATATTGCCGAGCTGCTGCTGGAGGCGCTGATCGTGCCAGACGAGCTGCAAAAAGTGCAGCAACAGCCAGAGGAGGAACTTGCTCATGTCTGAATTGAATCGTTGTGATCCGCGTCTGAACTGGATACTGCGTAACCGGCTTCACCCTCAACATGGTGAGCAGAGTGGCGAGCCCACTCGAGGCCCGACCGGCCTGCTGCGCAAGAATCCCAGGCCCCAGTGGCAAATGGGCCCCAGTGGCCTGCGCCGACTAGATCGCCTGAACATGGGCGGGGCGGCCGGCGTTACCCAAATGAACTCGAAAAAACGCTACGAGCAGCCAGTGTTGCCGCTGCATCAAGTGGTGGAGCCTCAGGCTTATATTGCCGTCTGGTTGCAGATCAGCGGCGGCCGCATAACCAGCCACTGCAAGGATGTGTTGGGCCAAGCCCAACAGCTAGCGGTGGCTCGAGAGCAACCAACGGCGGTACTGGGGGTACTCTGTGGCGAACTGAAGGAAAGCATAGAGGGTGCAGGGGTCGATCGGCTGCTGCAGGTGCAGGGGCCGGAATACGACGGTTATCAGCCGGAGGCCTGGAGTCAGTTGTGCGCTCAGGTGGACGCGGCGCTAAAACCGCTGTACTGGCTGCTGGCCGACAGTGGCGAGTCTGCCGAGCTGGGCCGTCGGCTGGGCGTGGCCCTGGGGGAGCGGCCGGCCACTGGCGTATGGAAGCTGGAAGCCGACAGCTTGCTGGCGAGAAACGGCGCCGGCAACCGGGATATCAGCCGCCCCTGGTCGCGCATCATGCTGTTGCTGGAAGAATGTGCCCTGCCGTGCGGCGAGTATCGCTACCAGGCCAGCCCGCTCGAACAGGAACAGCAGCTGGCACTGTCGGCACCCACCGGCTCTAGGCTGGATGATTTGGGTCGGGTGGCGGTGGATCCCGCCGAAATCCCCATGGCCGAATCCGAGTTCATTTTGTCGGCCGGTAACGGTATTCATGATTGGGAGCAGTTTCATCAGGCTGCCGCGTTGCTTGGCGCTTCTGAAGGGGCCAGCCGGGTGGCAGTGGACGACGGCTTTATGCCCCGCAGCCGTCAGGTGGGGGCGACCGGTACCTGGGTGAGCGCCCGAGTCTATATCGCAGTGGGAATTTCCGGTGCTGTGCAGCACCTGCAGGGCATCGGTAAATGTGAAAAGGTGGTCGCCATCAATAAGGATGCCGACTGTGACATGGTCAAACGGGCCAGCCTGGCCGCCATCGGCGACAGCAGCGAAATACTGTCTGCGTTGATGAAGCTGGTTGAAGCCCAATCTCGCCAGGAGGTGAGTGATGCAGCCTGATACCCTGAATATTGCCGTGCTGATCTCTCAGGGCCAGCATCCGGTATCCGGGCGCGCGCGTCGCGCCCATCAAGACGCCTGTGCCCTGGAGCTGGCGATGTCTCTGAACGAATCGCTGCCTCAGTCGCTGAACAGCAAGGTGAGCGCCATTCACGCCGGCGATCCCAAGCAGGAAGCCCTGCGCGATTACCTCGGCATGGGCATCGACGGCCTAACGGTGTTAAACCAGACGGAAGAAGACGATGCCCTGGCGGTGCTAACTCCCTACCTGAGTGAACAACAGCCAGATATCCTGCTGACCGGGGTGCGTGCCGAGTACGGAGAAGGCTCCGGCCTGTTGCCTTACCTGCTGGCCGAGCGCCTGGGCTGGCCCCTGGTAACCGGCATCGCCGTTATAGAAAGTATCGAAAATGGCGAAGCCAGCCTGCTGCAGGCTCTGCCCAGAGGCCAGCGCCGACGCCTTAGGGTCAAGTTGCCCTTCGTCGCCAGCGTGGAGAGTGCCGCCGCCGAGCCCCGGCAGATTGCCTTTGCCAAGGCCAGACGCGGCAACATAGTGCGGCTGACCCCGGCTACCGAGGCCGATCAGCAACGGGCTGAATGGACCCTGTCGGCGGCCAAATCCAGGCCGAAACGCCTCAAGGTGTCGACCGCCAAAACCGCCGCCGATCGCTTGAAGCAGGCCACGGCCAAAGCCCAGGGCGGCAAGGGCCAGATCATCCGCAATGATCCCCAGGCCGCCGCCAAGGCCATCTTTGATCTGCTGGTAGAAGAAGGTGTATTGAGGAAGTAGAGGATTTTTCTTGGGGAAGACAATGCAAAACGCCGGCAAATGCCGGCGTTTTTGTTTCTGGTGTGTCATGTCCGCAATTTTATCGTCATTCTCGCGATTTTTACCGTCATTCTCGCGAAGGCGGGAATCCAGGGCAGACAGTACTAAATCTGGCCTCGTGCACCTTAATCCCAAAAAAGCCGACACCCAAAACAATCACCAAACCCCGACATTCACCCAGCCAAAGCGGCGAACTATTTGGTTCTCTGCAAAGGTCGGACAAAGGGGCCGCTCCACCGACTCGCTCAGATTAATGACACTCATCATTTCAGCCAGCTGCGAGCATTCACTGGATACTCGGTCAGGCTGAAACGATTCGTCACGGCGAGGCAAGCTCGCCCCATGTACTCTCAGCACATGATACTAATCTGGAAAACTAACTGATCTATTTTTGTTTGTATAAAGGCCGAACAAAGAGTCAACTCCACCGACTCGCTCAAGTACATCCTTGTAACGCTCAAACACATAACATCCCTGTTATGTGATGGTCGGTGGAGTCGATCTCTTTATCCGTCCCTAGGCTGCGAGGTCGCCTGTCGGTACGCTTTACAGACAACTCAGTGCTTAAGAAGAAGCAACAGAGATCGGCTCCCACGACCGTGACTGCTGATAGGCAGCATTCCCATATTCGCTGACCTGAACAAACCTCGCTGGAAGCCTTGCTACATAAGGGTTTGTCATGACCATCCCCTGGCACTAAAGTAATAAATCTGATGAAATTGGGCGTTCACGTACAAGCCGCAGTTGTATGCGGTATTACCAGCAAAGGCCCATGGCGCCGCTCCAAAACTCCGGGGATTAATCAGGCATTATCGAATGCTTATTTAAAATCCCAGGGATTGTATGAGTTACGCGATGGCTGGATTAAGCTTCACCATGCTTAGTGAAACGCGCTGTGCGGACTCGCCGGTCCGACGCTTCGGTGCAGAGTGTTGTGGCGTCCGAGGGCTAGAACACCCTCGGCTACCCGATTAGTTTTATTCGCCCTTTGACTCAGGTGAGTGGATATGATTGTGTATTTCTACTTTTAAGTTGTTATTGTCTCCTGAGATCTCTATACCATTTATTTTAAAAGTGTATTCTTTATTTTTGTTTTTTAGACGGTCATATAACCACGCTGAAAAATAAGCTAAGTGCAACAGAACTACCTGAAGTAATGGCAAAAGTTAAAATTTGATTCGAGGCAGCCATGACTTTGGGATCTGCGCAATCTAAAAAGCTAATCCTACGTCCAACTTGCAGCTCATCTATTTTTAATGATTGTAATTCTTTCGCTAGTTCTTTATCTGTTGTTTTGAGTTCAATTTTACTCATATTGATTAGTTCCTCATTTAAACTTAACGCCTGCAACAACGGCGCATAGGATAGCGTTGTTTTTGCTAGTATTTGTGTTTTTAGAAAAAACGATGACATCCGTTTATGCGTCCGATTACTTGCACTTTTTAGGTGCGCTCAATAAAGTATACTAGCTTGAAGTTTGTTTTCTCTGTGCCATGCAAGATATTTTGATTGTAGTATTTCCACTTCAATTTTTTCAGTGCCATTGAGACCGTAAGCATCCATGTCGTATTCTGTTAAACGTGTGATAATAGTGCCATCGTCATTAAAACTAATGAGCCCAATTTCAAATAACCCATCATAGTTTGGTGATAAACATAGCCCATTTAAGATATCTAACTTTTCATGGTTTTCCGATACAGCCCAAGGCTTAATATGAGACGCTATTAAGTTTCGACTAATTTTTGGGTTGATCTGGCATGCATATTCAGCACGTCCCTTTACCTTTTTTGCGAATAAACTATGCCCTATTCTTTGCTTTACTAAAGCTTGTTTCTCACAGTCTTCAAAACCTTTACTACTAGTAGGTGAGTCTATATAGTTAATTAATTCCTCATCTTATTTAGAAATAGACAGCTCCCAGTTACCAGCAATTTTTTGAAGCATATCGAAACCAGCGTCATCAAACTTAACGTATGTTTGAGAGTTTCTTCGAGCTAACTTTTCATATATGTTTTCAAAGTAGGTAACATCTTTGAGTCTAATCGCAATTCGGGTTCTGTTACTGTAACGTTGTCCCTAGCCTATTGTTATGTGTTTAGCAACTGGATGTTCAATATGTATTTCAGCTGTTGTAACTGCCTCAGTTGACCACCAACGAATATATTTCACTTCTAAACATTTAATGAGAGGCTTGATTCGCTCAAAAATAGGAGGGCCACTTAAAATCAAGAACTTTTCTGCTGTTACTTTCATTATAATTCCTAAAGACTACATGAATTAATACTGATTATATAATTTCTGCATAAAGCATCTAAAATTATAATACTGCGCATGCGTATATACACACATACACAGATCTGGTTAAAGGTAGCTTACTCCATGTTTAGCAGTGAACTAAGTGTTTTTTTGGCTAGTCTTGCCGCTGAATAACGCGCATGCGCATAGCATATATGTTCCGCTGTGTGCGCAGTATCTATATGTGTTTTTTTTCAACGAATTGATTTATAGCAACCTTACGTTTTTTGTTGATGAAAAACACGCATTGCTTTGGTGATCCTGATCACAACTGAAGGTGCAGACCAAATATACTGTATGTTCAAAGTCGTCTGGATGGTCAGATTGGCAGGTGTCACTGTGCCATTCACCCACGCTACCGCCCCTCGCTGTTCTGAGGCGTAAGCGTATGCCTGAATTACTTGTTTGGGTCCGTATTCTTGTCGTGTGACTCTGAAAAGGCAATGGCAAAGAATGCAGTTTGCGAGGCGGGAGTGTCAATTTGGTTGAGTTGTAGCAACTTTTGGGGGAAAGCTTGCCGGTTTGCTGTATTCGGGTTCGGGCAGGGTGCCTAGGCTTGATGGCTGTGCTGGTATGAAGGTGCGCACTGGATCCCCGCCTTCGCGAGGATGACGTTCCTATGTGAGGGTAACGTTCCTTCGCGGGAGTGACGGCTTTTACTCACTTACGGCGAGGTAGTCGGGCTGATGAAGGCAGACGATACCGGAGCTTAAAGGAGGGCAGAGGGTGTCTGCTCAGCCGACCATCTGCGCCAGGGATGGCGCGGTTTGAGCCCCCATGGATGGGTTTACGGCGAGTCGGAGGAGTAGTGCCCTCTGCCTGACAAGCCACACTAATCACCCAGGCTTGCGGGCCGGGTTGTTCTGTCAGTACCAGCCAGACCACAGCGGGCCTACTTGCATTTCCCGCATCATTAGCAAGCTTAATGCTGTCGCTGGTTCAGGACAGGTGACGTAAGGGAGACGCTGCTCGCTGGCGTTGCTGCCATTGTTCGTCCATGCCCACTGTTGCCACCGAGGGCGCCAGTGGCGTCTTGCCCCGGATCAGATCAGCAGCCCGCTCCGCCACCATGATGGTGGGTGAGTTCAGGTTGCCGTTGGGAATGGTGGGAAAAATGGAGGAGTCCACCACCCGCAGGCCCTGTATGCCGTGCACCCGGGTGTTCGGGTCCACCACCGCCCATTGGTCCGTGCCCATGGGGCAGGTGCAGGAGGGGTGATAGGCGCTTTCTACCGTCTGGCGTACGAAGGCATCTATTTCCTCGTCAGTATTGATCTGCTCGCCAGGCTGAATTTCTTCCGCCCGGTAAGGGTCCATTGCCGGCTGGTTGATGATCTCCCGGGTCAGGCGTACGCAGGCGCGAAAGCCCTCGCGGTCGTCTTCGTGCTCCAGGTAGTTGAAGCGGATTTTTGGCGCCCCTTTAGGGTCGGCGCTGACCACTTTGACCGTGCCGCGGCTTTTCGGCTTGTTGTGGCCGATGTGTACCTGAAAACCGTGGCCGGCAAAGGCCTCCTTGCCGTCGTAGCGCATCGCCCCCGGCAAAAAGTGGTACTGCAAATCCGGCCATTCCACCCCGGCCTTCGAGCGGATGAAACCGCAGGACTCGAAGTGGTTGGTGGCCCCCAGACCGTCTTTTTTCAGCAACCAGCGAGTACCTATCTTGAACTTGCTCCACGGCCCCAGCTGGCCGTTGAGTGAGATGGGTTGCTTGCAGCGAAACTGGAAATAGAACTCCAGATGATCCTGCAGGTTTTCGCCCACCCCGGGCAGCTCGTGTCCGACAACTGCAGCAGATGAGGTGAGCCGATGGAACCAGCGCTGAGGATCACCTCCTTGCCGGCCCGCACGACCTGCACCTGAGCCTGACGCTCATAACGCACACCTACCGCCTGTTTGCCTTCCAGCAGTACCTTGTGCACCAAGGTATGAGTGATCACGGTCAGATTGGGGCGGTCCATGGCTGGGCGTAGGTAGGCATTGGCGGTGGACCAGCGTCTGCCGTTTTTTACCGTCATGTGCATGGGGCCGAAGCCTTCCTGTTGGCGCCCGTTGTCAAAAGAACCAAAAGAACAAGACACCCATGTTAATTGGTTAGTTTTTGGCTCAGCCTCTACACTTAAAAGGTGTGTTTTTGTAGTGTGAGGAGGCTCTGATGCCTAGACCACGTTCTGCACAAGTGAGCCTGGAAGATACGCCCTTTTATCATTGCGTTAGTCGCACAGTGAGAAGGGCTTTTTTGTGTGGCATTGATCATTATTCTGGTCAATCCTTTGAGCATCGCAGAGACTGGGTAGAGCAGCGCTTGCTGCGGCTATCTCGGGTGTTTGCCATTGATATCGCCGCTTATGCCGTCATGTCTAATCACTTGCATGTCGTGTTGAGAATTGATGCGGACACCGCTCAAGCCTGGTCACCTATTGAGGTGGTTCATCAATGGCATCAGTTGTTTAAAGGCACCTTGTTGACCCAAAAGTTTGCTAAAGGTGAACCTGTTGCAGGCTATGAGCTCGATAGTCTTAACGACACCATTGCCGAGTATCGCCGTCGGTTGATTGATGTCAGCTGGTTTATGCGGGCGTTGAACGAGCCTATCGCCCGCCAAGCCAACAAGGAAGATAACTGCACTGGTCGATTCTGGGAAGGGCGCTTTAAGTCTCAAGCGTTACTGGACGAAGCGGCCGTACTGGCGTGCATGACCTACGTCGACTTGAATCCTGTTCGCGCCCAAATGGCGGCTACCCCAGAGCAA
>NZ_JBHTJS010000061.1:0-49981 GCF_042676125.1 Oceanisphaera ostreae | reverse complement strand
AAGCCTTTAGGCTGTGCGTGACGGTCGTTACCCACAAAGGGCAGTAACTCTTTGGGCTGCCCTCCTTGTTTTGCTGCATTAATCCGACGCTGGATACTGGTGAAGTTCGAACGCTCAGGCGTATCTGCCATGTTGGCGCGGATGGGGTTTAAATCTACGTAGGTCATGCAAGCCAGTACGGCAGCTTCATCCAACAAGGCTTGGGATTTAAACCTTCCTTCCCAGAATCGGCCGGTGCACTCATCCTCTTTATTGGCCGACCTCGCAATAGGCTCGTTCAATGCCCGCATAAACCAGCTGATGTTCGTTAACCGTTGTCGGTACTCGCTAATGCGCTCATCCAATAGGTCTATAAAATAGTGCTCAATGTCTTCGCCGTTAGCAAACCGTTGAGTGAGTAACGTACCGCCAAACACCTGATGCCACTGTTTTACCACCTCCATGTCGGACCAGGCCTGTGCCTTTTCTGCATCTACTTTCAACACCACATGCAGGTGATTAGACATCACCGCGAAAGCGGCAATATCAATGGCAAACACCTGCGCCAAATGCAGCAAGCGCTTCTCTATCCAACCTCGTCTGTGTTCAAAGCATTGACCAGTGTAGGGATCTGCACCACATAAAAATGCCCTTCTTACCGTACGACTGATGCAATGGTAAAAAGGCGTATCTTCCAAGCTCACTTGGGAAAAGCGGGGTCTGGGCATGAGTGCCTCCTCAAAAAGTCCAAACGCGAACTCTTTAAGTGTAGATATCAGCTCAAAAACTAACCAGTTAACATGGGTGGCCTGTTAGTTTGTTAACATGGGTGGCCTGTTAGTTTAGTTGTCTAGTTGGTTGGTTAGTTGTTATGGCAAGAAGCGCTCACCGTGCGATTTATTACAGGAACACATCACCACCTATTTATAAGACTCGTAAAGGTATTTGCGAACCAAGTCGTATTGATTTAGAATTTTCGAATATAGATGCGTACCGTTATGAGTAATAATTTACGCATAGCACCAAGCTCACCAGCAGTGACTTTGATGTAACGAAGCGCAGACAAAGGCATCCGAATGCCGCATCTGGCTAAATTGCTATTGTTCCCCCCAAGCCATACCAGAGGAATAATGAGGGTGCTGGTATGAATCCAATATCAACCGACATATTTGCCGAAAACCCTATCGCGTACAGAATCAGCTGCCGGAGCTATTTCAACTGGCGTCACGATTTTGGGGAAACCTGGGTTGAAAACCACCGGTAGAGTTCATTCCTTTGGTTTGTCTCACCACAGCACAGAAATGAGTGCCGAAATGGCTCCCTACTGCAGCACTTGGACAAGCAGGGAGAGCGCTAACGGTGAGGCGATTAATGATCTTAGATGGAGGCAGTACCTAGCAATGGAAGATGAAAACTCTCCTGCTCTGCGGGCCGGTGTGGACTTTCGTGGCACCAAAAACGCGACTCAGCCAGTCCTTGAGCACATTAGGCCCGGCAAAAAGCGCGCTCCGTTGTTGCGCTACATCCGTATCAACCTGCCGCGTACCACCCGACTGCTACTCGTTGCCGTGATCGCCGTGATCGGCGGCGCTTCGGCGGCGGTTGCGCTATCGAACCATGAGCCATTTCTGTTCGCTGTCCCGGCGCTGTGGAGTGTCTTTGGGACGGCCGTGGTGTTCGTTACCGTTGGTTTGCTGTCCTCTGCCCGCATTTGGACATGGGGGTTAATCATCGCGCTGTGTTCTCTATTGATCTACGTTGGCGGCCTGCTCGGCAATGCCCCCTATATCTGGAATGGCGCCAGTGTGGTTGACGCTGCGATTTGGAACCTGACGCTGTTTGCCTCCATAGGCTACATGGTACTTTTTTGGGCGCTACGCTACGGCATGATCGTCGCCGCTCCCGACAACCAAAATTTTATGGACTGATAAGGGTTTTTTAATGGATCTCGGATTTCCGTGGTGGCTTCGTGTAGAGCACTTCCTCAATATCATCTTCATTTCGTTCCTCGTTCGCTCAGGCCTCGAGATTCTAGGTACCTACCCTAAACTTTACCGCTCACAGCACACCGTGCCCGGCACATCCTGGGCTCAGTTTACGGTTCAAGACGAACCTAAGCATAAGTACTACACCGTGGGCGGTGAAGACAGCAACTACTCTCCCCGCATTTCGCTCCCCGGGCGTGGCCTGCTGGGTCTGGGGCGTTACTGGCACTTTATGGCGGTGACGGGTTTTGTTACCTGCTGGGTAATCTACTTCGTGTTGCTGCTGGTTACCGGCCAGTGGCGGCGCTACGTGCCCACCAGTTGGGATGTTTTTTCTCAGGCGGGTCAGGATATGCTGGCCTACCTTGCCTTCACCATGCCCCACCCCGTCGATGGCATGGTGTTTAATGCCCTGCAGCAATTGTCTTACGGTTTCGTGATCCTGATACTAACGCCTTTGGTCATCTTAACTGGTGCATTTCAGTCTCCGGCCATTGCCAACCACTTTTCGCGTATTACGCGTGCACTCGGTGGCCGCCAAGTAATTCGTAGCACGCACTTTTTGTGCCTGCTTGGGTACGTCGCATTCTTCGCAATACACGTAATCTTGGTCTTTATGCACGGCTACTTGCACGAGACATCAAAGATGGTGTTAGGACACTCCAACAGTCCGGTTGTGGGCGGCGTCATTTTCAGTATCGGCCTGGTCCTCATAGTAACCCTGCACGTGGTCGCTACACGATGGACCTTGGCAGACGGCCGTGCCGTTGAGAAGTTGCACAACGTGATTGTGCGGCCATGGTCGAACCTGCTGTACAAGCTGCCCGCGCGCATGCACTACGATCGCTCCAATATCACGGGTAAAAACGTGGGTATTGATAACACCACTCACAACTTCCGTGGCAGCGGGCGGCCACCAGAAACCGCCGAGTACCTGGCTCTAATGGCCAACTGCTACGAAGACGACTACGTGCTCGAAATCGGTGGTTACGTTGAGCGCCCAATGACACTAACGATTGCGCAGCTTCGCGAACTTGCTGCGGGCCACTCCCAGACCACGTTGCACCACTGTGTGCAGGGCTTCACCTCAATTGGGCGGTGGCGAGGCATTACCGTGTCCGACCTTTTGGATCTAGTGAAACCCTTGCCCGGTGCAACTGACGTCGTATACACCAGCTTTCAGAACATGGGCCGCGATGATGTTCTGTATGAAGGGGGAACCTATTATGAGTCTACCCCCATGGTTGAGGCACGAATGCCCCAGACGCTGATTGCCTTTGAGCTCAACGACGAAGGCGAAATTCCGGCCAAAAATGGCGGGCCAGTGCGGCTGCGCCTAGAAACCTCGACCGGGTTTCGCAGCCTGAAGTGGCTGGAACGTATTGAGGTGACCAACCGCTACGATATTATCCTTGAGGGCCGCGGTGGCTTCTTCGAAGACACGGACTTCTACGACCGCAACCAGCTGATCTGACCGTCCGCGAAAAGAAGAGGAAATAGCAGCATGACACGGAAAAAAACACGCCCACGCACCCAAGCCGAACTAGATGCTTACATTGCCGCGCGCCCCAGACCGGTACGCAACACGTATGAAGGTATGTACCCTCTGCACGAGGATCTTGAGCTGTCGGACGAGCAAGTGCAGATTGTACAGGACTATCTGCAAGCGGTTAATTTCCATCTGCCCGGCGCCGCTGCCCATGATTTTCTCGTGGTCCGTTGGGCACGTTACACTGGGTTTCAGTTTTTGCAGGAACACCTAGAAGCTTACGCCATCGGGCTTAGGTGCACCCATCCCGGAATGGAAGATCAGCACACCTTCATTCGTATGTCTTGGGGCCAGCTGATGGGGGATCCCGAGGCCATACGTTTACCGGTCAACGAACCTGTGCTGGCGAGCGATATGATGACGCTCGCACGCTATCGCGATACCCGTACTGGACCCTCGCAAACGGGCGTTGACGCCTATGCTGCTGCGCCCGATGGCCCTGTAGCTAATTCTCTACCAGACTCTGTACCTAATTCTATACCTGAGCCGGTACCGGGCGCCGATTTCGATCTGAAGCTGTTAAACGGAGCACTCGATGACGTGCTGGAGCAGCATCTTACTGGCAAGGGTCGTGAAATAAACTCATGGTGGAACCCCGCACTTAACTGGGGTGTCGCGCTGGCCGGACGTTATCCGCGACTGAAGTACTTCGAGTCTCAGGGACGCCTCGATGAGAAAGCGCTGGCTGCTTTGCACTCTTTCGAGGCGCGAGCAGCGCGCGCGGATACAGCGTTGCAGGAGCTCGGTCTGGCCTCGCCTGCATCCGTGGCCGAGTCTGCGCTTAAGCAGGCGGAGCAAGCAGAGAGTGGAAAATTTTCCCGCCGCCATCGTATCCGCAATCCACAATCGGTCACCGAATCAAGGCCTGAAAAACCGAGCGGCAACGAATAGGCAGTCTGTGGAGGCCCATCTGGCCCGAAACAAACTGGAACTATTGGTTGGCCGAAAGCGTTACTGTGCCTGGGTGGAAGTCTTAAACTGTGCCGCAAACATAGTCACCACTAACCCAGAAGCCTTTCAGGTGCATCTATATCCTCGCGCAGAAAACGAACAATAAGCTTCTGTCTGCATTGTGTCAGGATTCAGCTATTATCATTATCGAAAGCAACGCTCAAGAAGACTCAATCTTAAAGCAACTTACACACATTTATGGTTGGCCAAAGGAGATTTAAATGAGCGACATGAAAGCCAATCGCAGTGATGACGCCGAAAAGAAGGCCAAAGAAGCCGCAGACGATCGAGAGACTCGCGCTAGGGTTAAGGATCGCGAGTCACGAGAACAAACACCAACTTCAAGCGAAAAATCGTTAACCCGCAAAGAGCGTGACTCCGTAGCCGAACACGGCAGTTTGTCGGCACTAACGGTTTACTCCATCATATTGCGCGAAGGCGAAGATGAGTTGCAACGGCCAAAAATATCACTGTGGTGGTCCGGTGTCGCAGCAGGAATTGGGATCTCTACCTCGGTTATCGCTGAGGGAATTATCCGCTCCAATTTGGGTTCAGATCATCCCTACCTGACGTTGATTGAAAGCCTAGGTTATACGTTTGGGTTTGTGTTGGTCATTTTGTGCCGACTACAACTGTTTACCGAGAACACCATTACTGTGGTGCTGCCGGTTCTGGCCGATCCAACGCGTAACCGCTTCTATTGTGTCGCGCGCCTGTGGGGAGTGGTGCTTATAGCCAATTTTATTGGTACCTTTTTAACTGCTGCCATCAGCGTTCACGGGGGTATTTTTTCTGCCGACATCTTAGTGGCGATCCTAGAAATATCTCACCATGTGGCGGAGCTGACTCCGGCCGAGACATTTTTGCGTGGCATTCCATCCGGTTTTTTTATTGCCGCATTGGTGTGGATGCTGCCTTCGGCGAAAGGAGCTGAAGTGTTGGTTATTGTGATGTTTACTTGGCTTATCGCGGCGGGTGGTTTTACCCATGTGGTTGCTGGGTCAAACGAAATCTTCGTACTGGTGCTCAATGGAGAAATGAATATCTTTACTGGCTTTATTGACCATATTTTACCAGTACTTATCGGCAACATTCTCGGCGGTACCGGTTTGTTCGCCATGCTGGCCTACGGCCAAGTTCATGAAGAAATGTGATGCACCGCTAGTGACGGGAACGCACTGAGTAAGAATTAATACCAATTATACTAGGGTCTGATGTTATTTCATGTAAAGGTCGAACAAAGGGCCTAAATTTCTTTAGGCCCTTTTAGCCGCTAACTAAGTTACCGGTTGTTGACTTTATTTATAAAAGGCTTCAACCGTTCCTTTTAGCGTCATCAGCATCGGCTGACCGCGACGGTCTAACGCTTTAGGCGAAGAGGCCTTTACCCAACCTTCACTGATGCAATACTCTTCAATATCGGTACGCTCTTTTCCGTTGAGTCGAATACCAATATTGTGCTCGAAAATTTCTGCCACATGATGTGGGCTACGGGGATTACCCGAAAGACGATCCGGTAAAGCGGGTAGCGATTTAGTGTCGTTCATCATTTGACCTGAGATAAATAAAAAGTGCGCTATTGTAGACAATGTAAGCCTAACGCTCAAGAACTGCAGAACCAATAACCATATGGCTCAGAATTCAATCCAGTATCCAGAAAGCTCGACGTCACACCAGCCACACCGTGCGATTAGGGTCTGTTCGCTGCTCACTCCCCCTTCAAGTGTAGATACCAAACGAAAAGCGAGCACAATCCATCAGCGGCACATAGCGGCCTCAAGATGGCGCTTAATCATGAGTCCGCCAGTTATTGTTGCCCCGCTTCTGCCAAGTTCACATCGCCATTAACGATCTGCCTGCTTCTTGCTCTTCCAATTCGTGTTGTGCCGCCAGTGATGAACTAGCTAGTTGTGTGAAATAGCGGCTTTGCTCTTGCTCAAGCGGCGTTTGTTGCCAGTGCTGCGTCAGCTCGGTGGCTCTGTTTTGCACCCAATCCGTGTAATTTTGCTTGGTGGTGGTCAGCTGCTGCAGAATGCGGGCCGAGGGCGTGAGTTCGGGCTGTTGCAGCAGCGGTTTATAGTGCTGCAGCGCAGCTGCATAGCCACTACCGGCCTTGTCCAACAGCTGGGCGATAGCGTCCAGCTCGGCAAACAGTTGCTCGCCCCAAGCTGCACGGCTAAGTTCGCCGCTGGCGGTTTCGAGCAGCAGATCGGGCCGACGGCCCTGCTCGGTCACGCGGGTTTGGTTGCGGGCCAGGCGTTGTTGCTCCTGCTCGCCAATTTCTGGGCTGTCTTGAAATAGGCAAAACAGTAAAAAGGTATCTAGAAAACGTATTTGGGTGTCATCTATGCCCAGCGCCAGCAGAGGGTTGATATCTAAGTTGCGCACTTCTATGTATTCCACGCCACGGTTAGCCATGGCCTGCAGCGGCGTTTCGCCGGCATGAGTTACCCGCTTGGGGCGAATATCACTGTAATACTCATTTTCTATCTGCAGAATATTGTCGTTTAGCTGTCGGGTTTCGCCGTTAACCTCGACTCCGATGCGGGTATAGGGCGCGTGGGGGGTGTTTAGGGCGCAAGTGAGATCGCGGCCGTATTCTGCCAAGCTGTTGGTGCTGATGTTCAAGCCCGCCTGGGCATCGCTTTGGTAGCCTAACCCGCTCATGCGTAACGAGGTGGCAAAGGGCAGATAGAGGGTGTCGGTACCAAGGCTTGCCAGCTGGTGCGGGCGGCCATCCATAAAGGAGCGGCTGAGTGCGGGTGAGGCGCCAAACAGATAAAGCAGCAGCCAGCCGTAACGTTGAAAGTTGCGGATTAATGAAAAATACTGAGCCGAGCGAAAATCAGCCAGCGAATCTTGGCTGCCGAGCAACTCTCGGTAGCCTTGCCAGAAACAGTCGGGCAAAGAGAAGTTGAAGTGAATGCCGGCAATACTTTGCATGATGCGGCCATAACGTACATCTAGGCCGCGACGGTAGGTGTGCTTCATTTGTCCCGAACGGGAGCTACCGTATTCACCGATGGGCACGCTGTTATTCCCCTGCAAGGCGCAGGGCATGCTGGCGGGCCACAAATGTTCATCCCCCAGCTGGCTGACGGCATAACGATGCAACTGCTCCATAAAACCGAGGGTGTCGCCAATCTGTTCACTGGGCGGCGTAATAAACTCCAACAACGACTCTGAATAGTCGGTGGTAATGTGCGGGTGCGTGAGCGCCGAGCCCAGTGTGTGCAGGTGCGGCTCTTGGGACAGTCGGCCTTTGGGCGTGACCCGCAAGGCTTCTTTTTCTATGCCGCGACGAATATGGGCCAGCGGCCGGATCAAGTCGACATCGGCCAGTTGTGCCAGGCGCGGAGTAAGGGATGGCGTCATAAAAACCTCTGTATCAAGTCAATTAATCAGGCCAATCGGCCTTACTCTTTTTTGCCAAGCTTGTGTTGCAAATCCAGTGTTGCTAACCCTGTGTTGCTAACCCAGCCTTGTTAATTCAGCTGTGCGCTCGGGCTGCCGCACGAGTAATAGCTGACACGGCATTATATTTACTCTGCACTAAGAGATAATGACCCCATAGTGCAAATGACTTTTGACTATCAGTAACAATGCTGGCCGTGATCGACGATTAGGCGGGAGTGTGCCTAGGACAAGCAGCCGTCTTTGGGAGTAATGGCGGGCGGAAGCTCGGTTTCTTCTAGTGCTTCCAGCAGGTTGATTTCGATGATGCGCGACAGCGCGCTCAGTGGCAGATCGTTGGCGGCTAGGCCAAAAGGCTGCTCCAGATCATCACTGAGGGCATCTAGTCCGAAGAAGGTATAGGCGATTACGGCACAGACTAAGGGAGTGGCCCAGCCCAAAGAAGAGACCAAGCCAAAGGGCAGCATAAAGCAATATAGATAGGTAGTGCGATGCACCAACAGCGAGTAGGCAAACGGCAGCGGCGTATTCTGAATACGCTCGCAGGCGGCTAAAACTCCTGCCATTGAGGTAAGCCGTTCGTCCATGCTCTGTACCAAAAATTCCGATAATAATCGCTGGCGCCGACTGTAACCAACCTTCTTGCCCATCAGCCGCAGCAGGCACTCGGGCAGGTTTTGTGCCTGACGCAGGCTGGCGTGATGCTCTGGCTCCACAAAACGGTCGACGTCTTGCCAAGGCGAGGTGTCACGCAGCCGATGGCGCAAGGCGTGGGTAAAGGCGATGGTCAGGTGTATCATCGCCGCTGGGTGTGCCGCCCGGTCTCGGTTTCCTCATCCATAAAAGAGATCACCTGGCGGGCCAGACTGCGGGCATCGATGGTCAACTGCCCCCTATTGTTCTCGCGCCTCCCACCAGCGTGCGTAGCTGGCGTTGTTTCTAAAACCGAGAAACAGAGACAAGGCAACGCCCAGCAAGGTGAAGGGAGCCGTGCTGTAAGAAGCAAAGAAGCCGGGAAACCAATGCTGAATGCCGGCTATTAAGACACTGAGCAGAGTGATCAGCAAAATTTGGGGATAAATCTGCGGGATGACAGAGCCGCGCAGGGTAAAAAACAGCTTAAGCGCATGCGGTTTTTGCCGAACGATCATGTCAGCCTCCAAATGATGAAATTGGTGAGTGTTGAGTTAATTAGCGTGGTAAATACAGGATATGTTTCAAGTGTAGTTGGCGCCGCCGCAGGACGGCAGGCTAATAGCCCCGAAGAGGAGTTCTTCGGAGCCTAGGCACTAGCAGGTATGTATTAGCGAGGGAGGTGCTTGGCATGAAAACGCAGGTGCTGCTCGATAAAGCTGGCGATAAAATAATAGCTATGATCATAGCCTTCACGCCGATTTAGCTCTAGCGGGTAATCGCTGTGGCTGGCGGCGGTTTCCAGTGCCTCCGGCTTGAGCTGCTCGGTGAGAAAATCGTCGGCCTCGCCCTGATCCACCAGCGCTGGCACAAACTGGCTAGCTTGGCGCATCAGTAAGCTGGCGTCATAATCGGCCCAAGCGGCGGTGTCTTTGCCCAAATAAGCATTAAACGCCTTCTTGCCCCAAGGGCAATTAACCGGGTTGCTAATGGGGCTGAAGGCTGACACCGAACGATAACGTTCAGGATTACGCATAGCCAATACCAAGGCACCGTGGCCCCCCATAGAGTGACCGGAAATTGAACGTTGCTCACTAACCGGAAACATGGACTCGATAAGTGCCGGCAACTCGTTCAGCACATAATCGTACATACGATAATGCCGGTTCCAGGGTGCCTCGGTGGCGTTAACGTAGAAACCGGCCCCCTTACCTAAATCGTAGCCGTCGTCATCCGCCACGCCATCGCCGCGGGGACTGGTGTCTGGTGCAATAATGGCCATACCCAGCTCGGCGGCAATGCGCTGGGCACCGGCTTTGTGCATGAAGTTTTCATCGGTGCAGGTAAGTCCAGACAGCCAGTATAAGGCTGGCACCTTGTTACCGCTTAACGCCTGCGGCGGAAGGTAAATGGCAAAGCGCATGGTACAGTTCAGCGTGTCTGAATAATGGCTATACTGCTTGTTCCAGCCATCGAAGCTTTTGTTGCAGCTCAGATTTTCAATACTCATTAGTATCTCCAAAAATACAAGGTGCCACGGGGGCAGTGGCAATATTATATTCAATTTCTTGCTGATGATAATGACTAGATATATTAAATAACTTTTACCAATGAGTAACAATAGTGGATATGTGCTATTTACTGAGCGTCACAAGGGGCTTTGGTGGAGGTCTGGTAGTGAAAAGCTTTGGCTAGAATGTATATTGTTTGCCAGTAATAATAAAAGCTAAACACATGAGGGTGTTGGGTTGGATGGCAATGCGCCACACCATAATGGCATGCGGATGTATCTTAGCCTGCCATTATAACTACCCTGTTAAAATTAATAATAGTCGGGAATTTTAAATTACTTTTACCCCAAAGAAACAATACAATGTGCCTATGTGGATGTGTTCGCCACCAACGTAAGGACGTAGACATGTTTATCTGGGAAGGAGTAAGTGAATTTGTAGCGGTGGCCGAGGTAGAAAGCTTTACCCAAGCAGCCAAAAGGTTGGGAATTTCTACCGCCCAAGTGAGTCGTCAGGTAAGCGCGCTGGAAGGTCGATTGTCGACCAAGTTATTTTACCGTACTACCCGCAAGGTGTCGGTGACCGAAGCTGGGCAAATCTATTATCAGCACTGCCGGCAAGTACTCGACGGGCTGGAGGAAGCAGAACGCACTATCACTAATTTGCAGCTGGCCCCCAAAGGCAAGTTAAAGCTAACCGCACCCATCACCTTCGGTGAAAAAACCATAGCGCCATTGGTCAACGATTTTGTGCTGCTTTATCCCGATTTAGAAGTACAAATGAACCTGACCAACCAAAAACTAGACTTGGTGGCGGAGGGCTACGACTTGGCCGTGCGCCTAGGTAAGCTGGAAGACTCCAGTATGATGGCTAAGCGGCTGTCTTCACGTACTCAGTATGTGTGTGCTTCGCCTAATTATCTGTCAACTTATGGTGTGCCCCACTCGTTATCGGAGCTGGAGCAACATAATTGCTTGCAGGGTAATTTGGATTACTGGCGCTTTCAGGAACAAGGTAAGGCGCGCAATGTGCGGGTAAAAGGCAATATTCGCTGCGACAGCGGCTGGGCCTTGTTGGATGCAGCGCTAAAAGGCATCGGCATAGTGCAACTGCCAGACTACTATGTTCAACCGGCGCTGGATGCGGGGCAATTAATCCCTTTATTAGATCTATATCAAGAGCCGGATGACGGTATCTGGGCCATTTATCCGCACAATCGCCATTTATCACCTAAAGTACGGATGCTGCTGGACTTTTTGAGTGAATCTATTAGGGGCTGTTGACCTTTCGAGGTAATTTTTGCAGCAGTTTGTGGGGGTTGTATACAAGACATAGCTTGTGCCATTGAGTCATTCCCCACATGTCCCATAAATACGAGCGATAACGCCGTAGCAAGGCTCCATAAATGCTGCCCTTCGGGTTCGGCTAAACGCCCTTCTCACTATACGACTAACGCCATCATAAAGGGCATGGTAGTTAAAACGCCGGCAAATGGTGGAAGTCGGCGGACATATCTGGTCAAATAATTACTTGATCCCGCCTGCTAAGCGAAGATATACATGACATTATTTGAGATCGTCGCCATTCTGCTGAGCCTCTCCGCGTTGTTCAGTTATATTAATGCTCGGTTTATCGGCCTACCAACGAGTATCGCCGTAATGGCGTTTTCGCTGGTATTTTCGCTTGCGCTAGTTGGTGTCAACCACTTGGGCGGGCAGGATCTAACCCGCTGGGCAGAGCAGCTGATTGCACAGGTAGATTTGGGTGAAACACTACTCAACGGCTTATTGAGCTTTTTGTTGTTTGCCGGTGCCCTGCACGTAAAGCTCGACGATCTAGCCGACCAAAAATGGCTGGTGGCGCTACTGGCTACTCTGGGGGTCGTGGTCACCACCTTTTTAGTGGGATGTGCCATGTGGTTGGTGCTAGGCTGGCTTACTATTCCGCTGCCGTTTATCTACTGCCTACTCTTCGGTGCCGTTGTCGCACCCACCGATCCGGTGGCTGTATTGGCCATTCTTAAATCGGTAAATACACCGAAAGCGCTATCCACCAAAATTGCGGGTGAGTCCCTGTTTAATGATGGTGTCGCAGTAGTTATGTTTATCGCCATTCTGGGTATTGCACAAGGAGATAGAGAGGCAACGTTGCAGGGCATTGGCCTGCTGTTTCTGGAAGAAGCGATGGGTGGATTGGTGTTGGGCTTTATACTGGGAGCGGCTGGATATTACCTGCTGCGTGGGCTCGACAATTACCAAGTCGAAATTCTGGTGACCATTGCCTTGGTAGCGGGTGGCTACGCGCTCGCCAGTCGGTTACATATGTCTGGCCCGTTGGCTGTGGTGGTCGCGGGGCTAATGATCGGCAACCATGGTCGACGGTATGCCATGTCGAAACAAACAGAGCGACATCTGGATTCGTTCTGGGGCCTGATTGATGAGGTGTTAAACGCGGTATTGTTCTTGCTGATTGGTCTTGAAGTATTGATCGTCACCTTCGAATTGCCGGTACTGTTGGCCGGACTGGCAGCGATTCCGCTGGTGCTTCTGGCGCGGCTGGTTGCGGTGGGTGTTCCGGTAATGGCGTTAAAGCCATTTCAAGAGCACACTTCAAGATCCATTCTGGCATTAACATGGGGGGGCCTAAAAGGCGGTATCTCCGTTGCGTTGGCATTGGCGCTGCCCGCAGGGCCGGAGCGGGATCTTATCCTGCCGATGGCCTACGTGGTTGTGGTGTTTTCCATTCTATTTCAAGGCTTAACGGTAAAGCGCTTTCTGGGGCGTACGGCAGAGAAATAAAGGGCCTTTGCTGATACAACATTTCGCCCTGCTCCCACCGCTATGATAACGCTGCAGGTTTGGAAAAGACCATAAAAATGAGGGCTTTCTAGTCCATAACGGCTAGGCGACATGCCACTCACATCAGGTGGATCTGGCACCTGATATCGCTTGCAGAGAACAACAGACTTTCTTGTAACATAATCGTGTTATCGCTTACCAAATAATGAACCTAAAATGCCCCGAATTATCTGTCGTCCAATCTGACTTCCCATACTTCTTGCGACACTTTTTACCATCGCTTCAACCGGAGTTTGCCGTGTACTCTGTCTTTTCGCCGCTGGCTTTTTAGCTGCTGTCTGAGCATTGGACTCTGCAAGTTTTTCAGCTTTTTGTTTTAATAGTTCATAGGCCGATTCACGGTCGATCACTTTATCGTAACGCCCTTTATAGGGTGAGCGTGTTATATATTCAGCGCGCTCCGCATCGGTTAAAGGCCCGATACGTGACTCGGGTGGTTTAATATAAACGAGCTCAACCGGTGTCGGCTTGCCATCAGCATCTAAAACGGAGACCAATGCCTCTCCTACACCCAGCTCGGTAATGAGCTGTTCAGTATTGATTTCAGGGTTTTGTCTGAACGAAGCCGCAGAGGCCTTCACCATTTTTTTATCTTTCGGGGTAAATGCGCGCAGAGCATGTTGAATTTTCATACCCAACTGGCCGAGAATATCTTCCGGTATGTCCATCGGGCTTTGACTAACGAAGTACACACCGACACCTTTTGAGCGTATCAGCCTAACCACCTGTTCGATTTTTTTGACCAGCACATCGGCGGCGTCATCAAATATCAGATGCGCCTCATCAAAGAATAATACAAATTTCGGCCTATCCGCATCACCCACTTCCGGCAGGTTTTCAAACAGCTCAGCGAGTAACCAGATCAAAAAACAGGCATATAATTTGGGGGACTCGTGTATAAGCTTTGTCACATCAAGCACGTTCACCACGCCGTTACCCGAAAAATCGGTCTTAATTAAATCATCCAGTTCAATCGCAGGCTCATTGAAGAAGTGTTCGGCCCCCTGCTCTTCTAATACTAATAATTTACGTTGGATTGCGCCGATGCTAGATGACGATATATTGCCATACTCGCTCTTCAATTCCCTTGCGTTGTCAGCCAGCCAAGATAACATCGAACGCAGATCTTTCAGATCGAGAAGTAGCCAGCCATTATCATCTGCGACCTTAAAGCAGGCATATAAAACACCGCTCTGTGTATCATTCAACTCTAACAGGCTACCAAGCAGCAACGGCCCCATATCTGATATGGTGGTGCGAATATTATGGCCTTTACTGCCAAACATATCCCAGAATACCGTGGGTACTGAGCGAAACTGAAAACCGTCAATATTCAGTTGTTTTACACGCGCGTCAATTTTGGGGTGGGTACTGCCGGGCGCAGCTAAACCGGAAAGATCACCTTTCACATCCGCAAGAAAAACCGGCACCCCTAAACGGGAAAAATTCTCCGTCAGATTTTGTAAGGTAATGGTTTTACCCGTACCCGTTGCACCAGCAATCAAGCCATGACGATTAGCCATGCTCGCATCCATCAAAAAATGGCCGCAAGCATTGCCACCAATTAACAAACTGGGCGTATCACTCATCAAGTTCTCCATTACCTGAAAAATACAGTTAAAAATTAATGGGGCTTGCGCTTAAGTAATGCCGCTTAACAGGTGCGGTTCTGCCGTCATTCCCGAAGGAACGTCATTCCCGCGAAGGCGGGAATCCAGAGCCTGTGGCGCAGATTTGTCAGCCTGCGCTTTTCCTGCAAAGACACTGGCCCCCCGCCTTCGCGAGGGTGACGAGAAAGGTAAACCTGCCTCATAATCCACATGAGTTACGCGGCCTTACTTATACTGCTGATGCGCTGCTTAGTTGTAATTGTTATCAATGCGTTGCCTTATTTCCCCAAAGCTCTGTTAGCCTTGCGTCACGACCACAGTTCCAACGATAAATCTTATATTGAATTGGACTTTTCTTATAGTAGTCTTGGTGATAAATCTCATCACCTTTAATGGGGTAGAATACCGATGCATTTAATATTGGTGTAATAACTTTTTTATTAGGAAACTGCTTTTCAACTTCTCTTTTAGTCTGCTCAGCAACTTTTCTTTCTGTTTCGTTTGCCACAAAAATGGCACTTAAATAGCTGGCGCCTTTATCACAAAACTGCCCTTGGTCATCAAAGGGATCAATATTAACCCAGTAATAATCTAACAACTCTGGGTAACTCACCTTGTTAGGATCATACGTTATTTCAACGGCTTCAAAATGACCGTCATGGTTACCACTGTATGTCGGGTTTTTTAAGGCGCCGCCGGTGAACCCTGAGATCACATCGGTTACCCCGTCAAGCTTTTCAAAATCTGCCTCCATACACCAGAAACACCCTCCCGCCAAAATAGCTTTATCTGCAACTGCATTAAAAGAAAAGGGTAATAAGCCTGCTGCTAAGGTCATAAATACTAGTGTATTTTTCATAAAAACCTCTTCTGTCTTCTAATATTTTAGTCGAACGAGATCTAGACATCCGTGCCCGCTAAAAGTCTAAACTCGAAGCTTTTAAGTGTAGGTGTTAGGCTGAAAACTAACCAACTAGTATGGATGAAGGCAAAACTCACAATCTGTGTCAGGATTAACCTATGATAGGTGCGATTAATTGATAACAGGCTCGATTACCTATGCCAAGCACAATGAACAGTAAGCAGCCGCACGTAGGCCCGGCTCGGCAGTTTCTGCAATTTGCCTATCGAGTTTTACGCAATTTTCTGCGTAATCACGGGGTGTTGCTGGCGGGCGGGGTTGGCTATAACGTGCTGCTGTCGGCAGTGCCAATGCTTGCCCTACTGGCAGTATTGCTTACCCGCGTGGTGAACGAAGAGCAGTTACTGGAAGTTATGACAGTGCAGGCACAGCATTTTGCTCCGGGCCATGCCAGCTTGCTACTCGATGCTGTGCGGGCTTTTATGGAGTCAAGAGACATCATCGGTATTGTTGGCCTGCCGGTGATGCTGTTCTTCAGCTCGTTCGCTTTTCGCATGCTGGAAGAGTCCATTGCTATTATATTCCACCGACCGGACAACCCCCGTCGCAACTTCTGGGTGTCTGCCGTGCTGCCCTATGCTTTCATCATGATACTGGGTGCCGGTCTACTGGCCCTGACGTTGGTGTTCAGCCTAGTCAACGCACTATACGAAGCCCCGGGGTTTATTCTGTACCTGATCAGTTTCTTTGGTGTGTTTATTCTGTTCAGCGCCATCTACAAGGTGCTGCCCATTGTGCGCGTCTCTCCTCGAAGAGCCATCGTCGGGGGGCTGGTTGCGGCTATTCTCTGGGAAGCGACCCGCTTGCTGTTAATGTACTATTTTCTCAATATATCCTTCGTTAATGTCATTTATGGCTCCTTGGCTACCATCATTGTGATACTAATTAGTTTAGAAATTTCGTCCATTATCCTGTTGCTCGGGGCCCAAGTGATCGCCGAGCTAGAACGCAGCGAACGACAAGGCCTACCCTGGTATGTCTCCCCAGACTGAAACCTGCCGTCCGTCGATAAAAAGCGTAATCCAGTCTCGACGATGCTTAATAGATTGACCTGAACATTTCCGAAAAATTGCCGTTGTTAGCCGCCGCAATATTTTCTTGCATAGCGGCCTACGCCAAGAGTAATGACGAGCCGGTTAATCTTTTTTGTCTATCGTTATCTCAATAGATTTGCTATCACCCGCAAACCACTTCTGAACATATAACGTACCCACTATAGGGGCAGTACCTTCATCTGGGACCTCCTTATAGCGAACGCTGTTTTTTGTTTCTTTCTCGTATTCAAACATCACTACTTTCTTCGACATAAAATGTTCCTTATCACTATCATCGACAAACCTAAGAATTAATGGGGCCACGCCTTACCTCAGACATGACTTTCGCATAACTTAATCGCCCCATTATTCTTCCGCCTAAACAAGGCTAGGGCCTCAAGATTTCTTCACAAACTTGGCAGTAACCATCATTTCACCGGCACCGTCCACCTTGCAGTCTAGCTCGTGATCTTTGCCTTCCACGATGCGTCGGATCACCGCCTTGGTGCCAATTTTCAGCACCAGAGAACTGCCCTTTACCTTAAGATCTTTAGCTAGGGTGATTTTGTCACCTTCCTGCAGCAGAGTGCCGTTGCCATCCTTTGCGGTGAGCGCTTGGTCTTGCTCTGCGGCTTGTGACGGATTCCATTCATGGGCACACTCAGGGCAGAGCAAATGGTCTTGATCTTGATAAACGTACTCGGAATGGCATTTGGGGCATGGTGGAAATGACATAGCTTCTTTCTTCTTTAAAGTGGTTTAACAGGATTGGTACTAGGGTCTGTTGACCTTTCGAGATGACTTTTGCAGCTGTTTGTGGAGTCTTTATACAAGGCCGTGCTTATGCCATGTAGTTATTCTCCACTTTTTCCATAAATACGAGCGATAACGCAGTAGAAAGACGCCACAAGCGCTGCCCTACAGGTTCGGCTAAACGCATTTAGCTCGAACAAAATTTAACCGCGAAAGGTCAACAGACCCTAATACAGCTTGGCTAATTAGTCTTATCGCACTTTATATAACCAGTCGGTGGTGGAAAATTTATTTTCTACCAGTGCTTTTGCCGCTGCTAATTCTTGCGGTAAGTACTGCCCAAGTTGGGTTTGGTGACGTTGCGAAAAATGGTGAATAAACGCATCTATAATGGAGGCTCTGGTTAAGCCCGTCTGGCTGCGCATAGGGTCAACACGCTTATTCGCACTGGTGATGCCTTTATCGGAAATTTTTTCTCGCCCTGTCCGTAAAATCTGTAACATTTTACTGGCGTCAATATCGTAAGCCAAGGTTGCATGATGCACCAATACCCCATTAGCAAAACGCTTTTGGGCCGCCCCTCCTATTTTACCTTGGGTAGAAGCGATGTCATTTAGTGGCACATAATGCGCTTTAATTCCTACCTCAGCTAATGCGGCTAACACCCAAGCATCTAAAAATTGGTAGGACTGCTCTATGCTCATGCCATCCACTAACGATGTAGGCACGGTTAAGGAATAGGTAATACAGTTGCCGGGCTCCATAAACATAGCCCCACCGCCGGTTACTCGGCGCACCACTTGCACTTGAGCATCATTAGCTGCAGCCATATCCACTTCATTTTTTACTGACTGAAAAGAGCCGATAACAACCACAGAATCATCCCAGTCCCAAAACCGTAAGGTCGGCGTACGTAACCCGGTAGCGACTGAATCGACTAACACCTCGTCTAAAGCGGCATGCGCTATTGCCGGTAAGATGACGGGCGCAATGATAGTAAATTGATGATCTTGCCAGCTGCTCGCCATGCCTAGTGCTCGGCGTACCGTTGTGGCCACCGCTGCTGCCGAAAAGCCAAACATCACCACATCGTCATCTAATGCAGCTAAAATAGCCTTGGTTAATGTTTGATGACTTGCTGTGCGAGGCAGCCCTATTAAGGCTTGATTGATACTGGTTAAGGCAGAATCTGGCTCTAAGAAAAAGTCACCAGAAATACTTACTTGGCTTAAACAACCCTGCTGCAGCTCTACATCTGCAACCACTAACTTGCCACCTGGCACCTTATATTCACCATGCATACTGATATCCTCAAGATGAGAGTGAGTCTCATGTTAAGAGTCAGCAAGCTTCTAAGCAAGCGCTTGAAGCCAATACTGAAATTTCAAACGGTGACACGCCACCGGGCTGGTAAAATTATGAGGGGATCCGTAGCGCCGCTTTATTACCTCCTATACTAATGGTTCTAGGGAGCCCAATCTGGGTTCGACTATCTATTACATGATAGAGAGGTGACCCTCATGCCCCCACCTTTTTCACAACTCAACAAGCTCGAATTCTCTGATCTACTGGTGCAGTTTAACTTCACTCGGCGCATTAATATGGTGCACGTCCACCATACTTGGCGGCCGAATCATGCTCAGTATCGGGGCCATGACTCTATAGAAAGCATGTGGCGCTATCACACTCAAAACAATGGCTGGCGGGATATCGCTCAGCATGTGTCTATTGGCCCCGAAGGAGCTATCTGGCTGGGCCGAAACTTCAATCTTGCCCCGGCGAGTGCCTCGGGGCACAACGGGTCGGCTGTGAGTGGCCCTTTTATGATTGAAGTTATAGGTGACTTCGATCTCGGCCAAGACCAGCTAATGGGGGTGCAGCATTCCGCGCTAATCCATGTTATCTCCGCCGTGCAGCAGCATTTCAATTTACCCAGTACGGCCATGATGTTTCATAATATGATGTCGAGTAAAAGTTGCCCTGGAACGTCCGTGGTATTTGACGAGCTGGTGGAGGAAGTCAGAGCCGAACGCGCTGGTGGAATGGTTAGCAGACAGATGACAGAGCAACAGCTGCGTATTGCCGATGCCTTAAAGCAACTTAACAGGGAGGTACCCGCCGCCCGAGGCGACGAATCTCTTGCTGAGCATGAACCCCATGATGAGTTTGAACGGGGTGGTTTTGGCCCGGCTTCCGGCCTAAGCCGCGATATAATCGACACCCTGCGCCCGCATGTTATCAACTTGCGCGGCGGGCAATTTTCCAGCGACGGCAACATGACAACCTCGCCTCAGGAGGTCGATATACTCATCGACCAGCATCTTGAGGCCGCTCTCGTCCAAGCCCAGGCGCAGCAGCAACCGCTGCGAATTATGCTCTATGCCCACGGTGGACTGGTTGATGAGAATGCTGGCCTGATGCAAGCGTACAACCGCCTTGCATGGTGGAAAAATAATCATATTTATCCGCTCAGCTTCGTCTGGGAGAGCGGTCTTTTTGAAACCATTACCGATCAGCTTAAAAAAGCGCTGGGCAAAGGTGAGAGAGCCATCGACTTTTTTGCCTCCACCGACTTTGTTATTGAAAAAGCAGCTCGCACACTGGGAGTAGACACCATATGGCGGGGTATGAAGAGCGCAGCAGAAGCTGCCAGCGCCCATGATGGCGGCGCCCTCTATACCGCAAAAAAATTGCAGGCGTTTTGTGCCCGCCACGGTAATAACGTTGAACTGCACGCCGTGGGTCACAGTGCCGGCTCTATCTTTCACGCCTATTTACTCACCGCCTGCCACCGGCTTGGCTTGCCAGCCTTTCGCTCGCTCCAATTGTTAGCCCCTGCAGCCAATATCGACCTGTTCAAGAGTCATGTAGTGCCTTTACTAGGGCAGAAACACGGCATTGACCAGCTTACCCTGTTTACCATGACTCGCCGTTATGAACAGGCGGACAACTGCGCCTATATTTATCGAAAATCATTACTCTATCTGGTTTCTGCAGCCCTAGATACGAGGGTAAATACACCTATTCTTGGTTTGGATGAATCGTTACGCGCCGATGCCGTCACCGCTCGGTTATTCGGCCTGACAGGCAATTCAAAACAGGCGGATATTCACTGGGCGGTATCCAGTACCACGGCGTCCACTTCTCACGGTGGATTTGATGATGATACGGCAACGCTAGCCAGTGTCGTACGTAATATTCTTGGCTTGAACCCAACGGATGCTGTCGTGAATTACCCATTGCATGATGATGGCAGCAAGAAACGCCGCACGATACACGCCAATCGCTATGCCCTGTGTATTGGTATTAACAACTATTCACGCAAACCTCTGGCTGGATGCGTGGCAGACGCCCGAGCCTGGGGTGCCTGGCTTAATGGCCTCGGCTTTCAAGTGAACTACCTGCTGGATCAAGAAGCCAAGGCTGCGGCCATTCTTGAGGGTATCGATGCATTACTGTCGAAGGCGATAGAGAACGATGTCGTGGTAATCCAATTTGCTGGCCACGGCACCCAGATTGCTGACGAATCTGGCGATGAATTGGATCGCCTTGATGAGGCGTGGGTACCAGTTGATTTTGAAGGCGGTAACTTCGTTATCGATGACATGCTAGGAGAACTATTTGCTCGTCACCGTGACCGAGGCGTAGAGCTCGTACTGTTCACCGATTGCTGCCACTCAGGTACGAGCACCCGTGCCGCATTTGACGCAAACGCACCAGAGCATCAGGCCAACAGTCGTTTTCTGTATGTAGAACCAGAGCTGCAAAGAAAATTCAATCAACAACATGCCGCTAGAATACGCTCAACGGCGCACAAAGATGAGGTTGGCTGGGAGATTCACTTCGCGGCATGTCTGGACCATCAATCCGCCTATGAAGAAAACGGCCAGGGTAATTTCACTCGCGCCACACTGAATATTCTGCAAGCAATACCCGGTGACCACATGACTTACGGTGCTCTGGCCGACAAAATCATTCAGAGCTTTACCAATGATGCTCGCCAGACCCCCAATTTTCGCTCCTTTAGTCACCGACGTAGCCAACCGTTGTTTGCCGCACTAACTCGGCAAAACGACGATCCCACCGGGAACGAAAAGCCCAATATGAAGAACAACCCAGAGTACAAAGATTCATTTGAACGAATTGAACGTAGACTGGATGAAATTGCCAGCCTGCTTCGCAACCGACTCAACTAGCTGGTGAGCCAGCATGACTGAGCAGATCCTATTTGGCGATCGTTTATTTTTACCGGTGCTAATGGCACCTTATCGCCTTGGTGAAAATGATCCGCAACATCGCAAGTTGTGGATATATGTTCTAGATCCGGCGGGCATAGGCCTGAAAAAACCGACACAATGTGTTGATGTTCTCTATGAGCCTCTAGGGGAAAAAGGTATTCGTGGCGCCTTGTTTGAAGTAGAGCACGCGCCATTACCGAATTATCTTCTGAAGCATCTCGATTGGCCTGACCGGCTTATTCAGGAGTTTGAAAATAAACCTTTGCATCTCGATGAACCCAGGCTGGCCATGTCTGGTGGCATTGAGCCTTGTACGGGTACTCCCCTGTTTGCAGGTCAGATGGCGTATGCGGTATGCCAACGGGTATACGAGTCTTTCGCCGATGCACTTGGTCGTTATCCAACTTGGGGGCCTTGGGCGGCACACCGTATTCGTAACGGCGAGGCGCCAACATTAAGAATTCAACCGTTCGCACTGGAAGAGGCAAACGCCTATTACGATGCGGATAGTGGCACACTTAAATTCGGTGTCTTTGAAACCGTACCTGACGGTTCGAGCAATCTGTTACCCGGCGGAGTGGTGATGACGACTTTGTCTCATGACATTATCGCCCATGAAGTCACGCACGCTCTGCTTGATGGTATGCGCGCTCATTTTCGGGTGAATACTCACCCTGATGTGCCTGCCTTTCATGAAGGGTTTGCCGATCTGGTGGCTCTGTTTCAACATTTCCGCTATCCCAGCCTGGTAGAACAAGCCATTGAAGATCACGGGGGGTTAAACTCAGACATGCTGCTGGAATTAGGCAGAGAATTCGGTGAAGCGCTGAGTGGTGTCGAGGGAAGGAGTCTGCGCCACGCGATACAACAGACGGTACTGCCTGGCCAACATCCAATAAACAAACCTTTGATTTATACAGAAGCACCGATAAATCAACCGCATAAGCGAGCAGGAATTCTGGTCTCAGCGATATTCTCCGCTTATTTACAAATTTACCAACGTCGCGCTAAAGAACTACTCCGACTCGCTAACTTTGCCACCCATGGAGAACAACAGCGCGCCTTGCCAAGCGAACTCATTTCTTTGCTAGCAAACGAGGCAACCGTCATCGCCGAGGAGTTTCTCAAGGTATGTATCAGAGCCATCGACTACTGCCCTCCTCTAGACGTGCGCTTCGGTGACTATCTGCGCGCAATCATTACTGCCGACCGAATGCTGAATAAAGAAGACGGTAGCGGCATGCGCGAAGCCCTTATTCGCGAGTTCCGTCGCCGCAATGTAGATTTAGGTAAAGTGCGCGATTTAAGTGAATATTCACTCGAATGGAATTCACCTTCGCCGGTAGACAGGCCGCAAATACCCGGGCTTGCGTGGTCTCAATTGCGATTCGACAATGACGGTATAACGGCGCAAAGCATCACAGAGGTAGAGCGGCAGGCCGGGGCTCTGGATGATTTTCTGAGACTTCAGTTAGAGCAAGACAGTCATCTTTTATCTGAGCTGGGTCTCACGCGTATCAACGGTGACTTTGGGCCGATAACCATTGAATCACTTCGTCCGGTTGCCAGACGTGCTCGAAACGGCCGGTTGCTACACGGCATGGTCGCCGAGATATCACAGATCTGCAGTACCCCAGACGGCCCCGTATGGGGCGGTTCCACTTTAGTGCTGACGGAAGAAGGAAGCATCGAGTTCGCTATCTATAAGCGGGTCGACAATGAAGAACGTCTATCCGCACAGCGGAAAAATCTGAGACTTTCAGCAGGCAATCCACACTTTTCATTCAAACACGGGCATGACTCGCATGACTCGCATGACTGATAAAATAAGTGTCGCAGTAAAAAAATTAGAGAATAAGAAGAATATTTTGGAACAGTACGTTTGCGAGTTTTGAAGCCTCATAAGTAACCCCGCATAACTGGTGTTGTTCTGTCGTCATTCCCGCGAAGGCGGGAACCCGGAACCCACATCAATTATGAGAGATTACTTAGGCAGAAAGTAAGAAGGTCTATGCGCTTAGCGTTAACAAGGAAAAATCACCACGTCATCCCCCTCTTGCCATGGCTGAAATTTAGTCATGGCTTGCAGAAAGCATGAGTGCTCCAGCCAGTGTTGTAGCCACAGATGCAGGTTAGGGTAAGGTAGGCTGTAAAAAACATCGTGATCCACATGAGCGAATTGGCGGACAAACGGCATAATGCCAATATCGGCAAGGGTCGCGTTATTCCCCAATAGATAAGGGTTTTTAGTCAGTAGTTTCTCTAAAACCTGTAAAAAGGCTTCACCCCGCTGCCGATACTCGGTCTGGGTCATTTCAAGATGACGGTCGGCGTATTTATAGCGATCCAGCCAGTGTTTAAATTCGTTGTCATTTTGCTCAATCAGAGCATTGGCTTGATGCAAAATCGTTGCATCTAACAGCCCTTGCGGATCTTGCTGCTCAAGCGCCCACACCATTATCTCCCGGCTCTCTTCAATTACTACACCATCAACAAGCTGTAACACAGGCACGGTGCCTTTCGGGCTAATCGCGAGCATCTCGGCCGGTTTGTTTTTCAGGGTTATCTCTCGCAGCTCTAACTGCAACTCGGCAAATAAGATGCCGAGACGAGCGCGCATGGCGTAGGGACAGCGACGAAAAGAGTACAGGCGATGAAATGAGGAAGTCATAGGTATTTTTCGCAGTTAAATCGAGATCAGTGGGCTCATAGCCGCTAACTCCAGCGGTTACTTAATTTTACCCTTGAACTCTGTTAAAAATGGGAGTCTGGTAGTGATTTATATCATCAATGTTTTCAAAATCAATGACTCAGACCTGAATGACTGTCTCGCTCCACCACCAATCTAAGTTGGAAGCTTACCGATCGAGCTTACTCGACAAAAATCGCGCTTCACCGTCAGTCGACCAATTTCTCGATAAAGAACCTCGGTGCCGGCTCGTAGGTCTGACTGGCTTCCTAATGCTGACTATGGAAGAATCGGGGACCGGGTGACAGTCCTCGATTTGGTCTATTCTCCCTTGATTTAGCCGGTAAGCCGCTCAGAGAGTCGTTTTGTGGAGTGGGCTATCGCCTCCAGATCTGGGATGAGTTTAAGATTCTCGTCGGATGTATTGTTCATCTCGCCCGACAGCTCTGCGATGTCCGTTATGTTCTGATTAATCTCATCACTGACGTTGGTTTGCTCTTCCGCCGCCGTAGCAACCTGTATGGTTGCGTCCTTAACGCTGCTCATGCGCTCGTTAATAGCGGCAATAATAACCTGGATGTCGTTTACCTGCTCGACACACTCCTGAGTAACCGTTTCACTTGCCCGCATAAATTCCGCGGCGTCTTTGGAACCGGACGCTATGTCTCCAATGATAAAATCAATCTCCACGGTGGCTTGCTGGGTTTTTGCAGCCAGATTCCTGACTTCATCAGCCACCACAGAGAAGCCTCTACCAGCCTCTCCTGCTCGGGCTGCCTCAATCGCAGCATTCAACGCGAGTAGATTAGTTTGATCGGCGATTTCTCGAATGACTTTCATCACATCACTGACTTTACTGCCACCAGCGGCAAGGTTGGCTACGGTTTCTCCGGTAGCACGAACCTGATCGGCAAGCCGTTCCATGCTGGTGGTGGTAGTACTGATATGTCGATCTGCATTATTAGTCTGGGTAGTGGTCTCATCAACCAAAGAGGAGACACCGGCAGCATGTTGCGCGACATCCTGAGCCGTGGCTGACATCTCATTCATCGCAACCGCGACCTGATCAATGCGCTGATTGCTACTCTGGGATTTCTCGGAAATGTTGTAGACACCCTCCTTAACTGATTCCGCAATCAAATTGAGCTCTTCTGTGTTCGATTTAGTGGTAGTTCGTATTTCCTGAAGAAATTGATGAAGCTTACGAGCTGCATCGGCCAGGTCGCCCAGTTCGTCCTTCCGCTTGAGGACCACAGGATCAGAGAGATTGCCATCACCGAGCTTCTGAAGCTGGTCGCTGATTTGCACTGTAGGCCTCACGACACGACGGCTGATAACCAACAGCGTGATACCCGTGCCAATAAAAATAACAAGAATTAATCCGCCCCCTGCAAGCAAGGTGTTTTTCTTCGCACTTTCTGCAATCACTGATGCATTTTCACTAGCAAGCAATGTGATTAGAGTGACGGCTTCTTCTATCTGCCGTGTCGGCTCCCGATCAATGCCAGCAACCGCGGCATCTCCTGCAGAATGATCGTAGCCGGAAGCCTCAAAGTGCTCAAAACCTCTACGATAGGCCTCTCCCATGGCTTTATGTTCTCTTTGGAATGACTGCAGGATGGCTCTCGCTTCTGCGTTCCCAAGTGTGTCTGTCAGCTTATTTAACTGCGCCTGGATACGACGTTCCTGCTCCTGAAAGCGTCCCCAATATTTCTCTCTCTGGCTGTCAACATCACCCCGGATCAGGACGTTTTTCCATTCTTGCACTTGGGTCTTAAAATCAATGAGAATGGCTTGCGCTTCGTTAGCGCTGGCAAACTCTTCCTCAAGCACAAAAGTGAATTTCTCAGTAACTGCCAGCGAGAAGATAAAATAACTACCTGCTACCGCGCCAATAAGAAGATTTACGGCCAAAATAAGACCTGTTACCTGCTTGGAAATACTCTTGCTAAAAAATACCACGGTTCAGCCTTTTGTCGGGTATGTGTGTCTGTTCTACGATGTGCGGGAGCAATTCTACTAGGGCTGTCCGTTGAAAATCTCCGTTACCACACCAAGCGCGGATTATTCCACGGCGTTCCGAAAGTCCACGCCCACAACTGCACTCTGGTTGTTCAGTTTGCCTTCTTCCAGCGGCCAGGGACTCTTCGACCCTGACGAGTCATATCCCCTGTCACCACTGCGTGAAGCCATCTGGACACCTAAAAGCGCGACACTACCGCACCCGCCCCAAAAAGTCTAATGACTCATGGTTGGATCAGGCGGATTCGGCGGCAATTTCCTGCAACGCCTCGCCTCTGCTGCCGGTTATGTTGATTTGTCACGTTAATGCTTAACAAAACCGATTAATAGCAAGATCAGAAACACAACGAGCAATGGCCAAAGCACGTAATCCAAACAACCTACCAACGCTGAAACTCCAAAAATCGCTTACCAACCAACGCCTATTTTCATGACTAGGCTGGCTTTCAAAGCCATTTGAATATGGGTGGCCTATAAAACATTCACTAGCAGGTTATTTCAAATGAGATCGTACAAAAAAATGGCCCGCAGTGCGGGCCAGATACTTTTTGGCGGGGGATCATGCGGGGTGCAGCACCTTGGTAAACAGGGTGTCGTTATTGAGATCCTTCAGGATCACGGTCATGGCTCGGCTTTCGGCGTCTATGTCCACCTGGCCGAAGAACTGTAACTCGGCCAAGGGCGACAGATTTTGTGTGGCGGGTGACTTCTCGTAAACTACCTGCAGACCAAAGGTGTCGTCCGGCTTTCCGGGGCCAAAGCTGCCGGCGTTCAGCGGGCCCGACACAAACTCCCAAAATGGCGCAAAGTCATTAAAGCTGGCTCTGGCGGGATCATAGTAATGGGCCGCGGTGTAGTGCACGTCGGCGGTAAACCACACCAGGTTCTCAATGCCCGCGTCTTTAATGCCCTTGAGCAGCCGGGCAATTTCCAGCTCCCTGCCCTTTGCGGGGCCGTGGTCGCCGTTGGCCACCGCCTCCCACCTGGTTTCACCGTCGGCTACCTGCAAGCCCAGTGGCATGTCGCAGAACACCGCCTTCCAGGTTGCAGTTGAGGCTTTTAGCTGCGCCAGCAGCCAGTCCACCTGCGTGCCCCCCAGAATGGCGGTGTCTGTGCCCGGCTTTGTTTGCAGGTTTTCAGTGTTGGGGCCACGGTAAGAGCGCATGTCAAGCACAAAGCGGTCCAGCAGCGGGCCGAACGGCAGGCTGCGATAGATTTGTTCACTACCTTCGGGGCCGCTGCGGCGAATTGGCGCATAATCGAAAAAGGCACGGGTAGCGCGAGCCTGCAACAGGGTGGTGCTTTTCACTTGGTAGCGGGCATCGCCGCTCAGGTCTTTTGAGGCGGAATAGTTGTTCACCACTTCGTGATCATCCCACTGCCATATCTGGGCCACCCGGCTGTTGAATAGCCGCACGTTCTCGTCCATCAGATTATAGCGGTAGCGGCCACGAAATTCATTGAGGGTTTCGGCCACTTTGCTCACCTCGGGCGTGACCAGGTTTTTCCACACCTTGCCATCTTCCACCTCGATGCGCTCAGGAATGGGGCCATCGGCATAGATGGTGTCGCCGCTGTGAACGAAAAAGTCCGGCTCCTGCTCGGCCATGGTGCGGTAAATTTTCATGCCACCTAGTTCCGGGTTAATACCAAATCCCTGCCCGGCGGTATCACCAGACCAGAGAAAGCGCACCGGCCCTACGGCCGTGGGCGCCGTCACAAAGCTGCCCGCCACCCACTCGGATAACTCGCCATTACCGGCGTCGCTGTAGCCTACCCGCACATGAATGCGACGACCGGCGGGCAGGTCGATGAGTTCAACCCTACTGGTGAAATCGCTGGGCGACAGTGCCCAGGGCCCACGTACTCGCCTGGGCTGGGCAAAGCGGTCGTCCGTATCCCACTCTACCCACATACGTGCCGGGCGATCGCTGCGGCCCCATACAATGGCGCTGTTGGCGAGCACGTCGCCAATCTGAATGCCGCTTTGCTGTTGCGGCTGGCCGGTGGCCGCCATGGCCGGCATTCTGCTTAGCAGCATGCCGCCGCCCAGCACCGCCATGCCCTGAAGAAAGTCGCGTCGTTTCATATCATTCTCTGCTTCGATAACAAAAGAACCACTGTAGAAGCCAAAGATGAACATCGGGTAAAAATTCGATGACGAATTGAAGACTCCCCAGCCCTCCCTTTGCGTTGTGCCCCGCTGTTATGCCGGTAATAACGAGGTCAAGGGAAGGAAAAAATAGCGCGAACCGGCAGTTAATCTGTCATGTTCGGGCATACAGAATAAACTTCGTGTCGGACGACTTATGTAAAATAATAATCACCATCGGGGGGCACTGAGCCTGCAATCTAGCCTCTGCGCTATGAATCATGGATTCCCGTACCCGCTTACGCGAAGATGACGATAGGATCCCAGCTGTGATGCAGCATTCTTGTTCTGCACAACGTGCAGTTGCGGCCACGATGACGGCCAGCTACATTCAGATATACCATTTATATGTTGGCATAACGTTTGCGACATGCGCGCCTGCGGAATGGAGCCGAAGGCGCAATGTAGTAGAAATCACCGTGCCTGCACTGGTTATGTTTTAAATCAACTCTCAAGATTCAACTTCATTTCTAGCAGAGAGCCTCGAAAGCCAAACTTCTCATACGCTCGAACCGCAGAATTATTCTCCGCATACACGTCAAGATAGAAGTCCGTCACTCCTCGTTGTCGACCCCAGCTGACCAAATTTTGCAAGATAACCTTGTTTAGCCCAAGCCCTCTGTACTCCTCTGCCACATACATGAAACCCAAATATCCATGGTTATCGTGGTCCAAGGCAGGCTTTGAGTGGCGCACTTGAACGTACCCTGTAGCGACAATACCGCCAGAAACCTCTCCAACGACCAACCTACTATTACGATCCGAAATCAGCTTTTCGATGTCGTAGTAATAGGCGCCTTTCTCTTTCACAGACGCATTATACGGTCGTTCAGCGTCAATCACTTTTTGCTCCAGTGCAACGAGAGAACGATAGTCGTCATCTCTTGCTTCCCGCACTATCACCCCATCTAAATTCATCATTACTCCAATCTCGGAAAACTAACGAGCCACCCATATTAAAAGAGCCTCAATAGTAACCTTTTGAACGAAAAATATAAGCGGTGACTTTCTTCTGTAATAAAAAAAGCTGGAAACAGCTCAACAACTGCGGGGCGGTGACTGATTTTAAAGCCACAGGTAAGAAATACGCTCCCATCGGACAGCTCTGGAAGCGAACCAACGGGGCCTTTAAACATATTCATAAACTCTTGGGTGATGTTGAGCCACGTTTCCTGTGAGATATTTAATCGCTCCAATATCTGTCTGCTACTGGTTTGAATTGCACCGTGCTTATCATTACTCAGTATGCGACCGGTATCACCCACGAGGCGGAGGTAATCTTGCAGTTCAAACAGCAAGCGCTGATCTAGCCTGTCACGACGATGCTCAAATGATTGACCGGAATAGTGGTCGACGGCACACAAAAAATACCCTCCTTACCGTACGACTGATGCAATGGTAAAAAGGCGTATCTTCCAAGCTCACTTGGGAAAAACGGGGCTTAAGCATAAGTGCCTCCTCAAAAAGTCAAACGCGAACTCTTTGAGTGTAGATATCAGGCCAAAAACTAATCCATTAACATGGGTGGCCTGTTAGAGAGTGAGCAACGCTACCATCAAACCTAGAATATTGCGCCGTAAACACGGAATCCGACCTTGAACTGAAAATGCCAAGCGTTGAGAATCACTCTTAAATACTTTGTTAAGTGCAATTATTGCCAACTTCCGCTGAATAAGTGATATCGATCGTAGGACTCAACATAAGACAAACATGACAATGCTTTTCCACCGCTTCTTGAGCTGCTCGCAAAATATCAGACTCCTGAAAACCACAGCCATGTACTGTAAAGTGCAAGTTTGCCGATTTATATAAATGAGGTTCTGATTCCGTTAGGGCAAAAGTAACCGTATTTTCTAAACCCTTAACTTCAAAACTTTGCTCTTGCAGTAACAAGACGACATCCGTCGCACTGCATGAACCTAAAGCCGACAATAGAACTTCAGTTGGACAAGGAGCTTTCTTACTTGTAGCGTCAACATTAAACGTAAAGCCGCTTTCAGTTAACACACTAAAATGACAATCGCCATCCCACTTTATATTAATACTCATACTTCCCTACTTTTTGATGTCACTATTGCTGATTGCACTTAACGCCGCCAACACAGGCAAACGTCAGCGAGTCCAACCAGCTTGCTGGCGTTTGTGATTGGCCTTGTTATGCGCTAACTTATGTATCTAACCATTAATTGGCTTCCACAATTTCTTTTATCTTTACTGCTTTTTCAAAATGATCCAGTTTATGCGTAATAATCCACCATTCAGCAGCTTCCATTAGTAATGCTGGGTCGTCATTTTTGTTTGCGAAAAAAGCATAGAATGAAAGACCAACATTTGTACCCTTAGTTGCAATCTTCTTGTCACAAACCTCTATAATTTTTCTTTTTAAGTTTTCTCTCATGCCAACTTCACACCCTAGGTTAATGACTCACCACATTATTAATGCCGTATAACGCCGCCAGCTCGCGCGGCTTTGCAGTGGAGGCGAAGCAGTAGCGGAAAAGATGTCGCAGTGCCTAGCCTTGCTAATTGTTGACCGGAATAGTAGTCGACGGCACACAAAAAATACCCTCCTTACCGTACGACTGATGCAATGGTAAAAAGGCGTATCTTCCAAGCTCACTTGGGTAAAACGGGGCTTAGGCATGAGTGCCTCCTCAAAAAGTCCAAACGCGCACTCTTTGAGTGTAGATATCAGGCCAAAAACTAATCCATTAACATGGGTGCCCCGTTAGAGAGAGTGTATGCCGTTAGTACCTTTTTATTGATCTTCACCAAACAATAACTAACCACATGCGCGATCACCAAGAATCAGCACCAATGCCATAGTTAAATAGACAGGATGACTTAAAGCAAGCGCTGAAAAATCAAACATGGCCATGCTCTAAAAATTGATAAATAAGACGAGCGCGACGGTAAACAGTGATCAACGTCCCCAGTACCAACAAAATCAAAGCCACATATAAACTATGCGAGCTGGCAAACACATAAAATTCAATAATCGCCAGCAAACAGGCGACAGTCACCAATGCCATTCGATGTTGCTTAGCCATAGGACCGGTAAAACTGGTTGGTGCCCCAAGACTGGTACCTAAAGTTCTGACATAAGCGGTCATCACAGACAACACACTAGCTAACCAACCGAGCACCACAGCATAGTTAACCTCACTGAGAGCATATCCCAAAGAAACCAAAATAATTACATCTGCTAAACGATCCGGAATATCGTTGAATAACTCACCAGCGGGTGTACTTTTACCACCCTCAATCGCGACCAAACCATCAAACAAGTTACACAGTAACCTGAACTGAATCATCACAGCAGCCAACAGCAAAAACCAAACATGATGACTCAAGCTAAATCCAACTAATCCAGCGCCAGCACATCCTGCAAAAAACACACTGGCAATGGATATTTGATTAGGAGTTATGTGTTTGGTGCTGATATAAGCCGCCACTTGACTCACCCATTTTTTATTTCTGACTTTCAGAACCCGCCTGCTACCCTCTTGCATGCATTGATTTCCTCTTTAATTGAATGGCTTTGAATAAACAAAATAAAAAACCCACAATCAATGCGGGCAGTCCAAACTAACAAAACTAACAAAAAACCAACAAAACTAACAAAACTAACAAAAAACCCATATTAAAAGAGCCTCAATAGTAACCTTTTGAACGAAAAATATAAGCGGATGACTCTCTTCTGTAATAAAAAAGGCGGGAAACAGCTCAACAATTGCGGGGCGGTAACTGACTTTAAAGCCACAGGTAAGAAATAAGTTCCCATCGGACAGCTTTGGCGCACTCTTGCTGGAGAGTAACAAAGAGAGCTTGAAACTAAGACCTGTTTGAGGTCAGCTAGCCCAATGTTGGCAGCTGCTGGCATGAGCTACACGTTGCATGCCCAAATTTTCACTGTAATGCGTAAGCTCTGGAAGCGAGCCTACGGGGCCTTTAAACATATTCATAAACTCTTGGGTGATGTTGAGCCCTGTTTCCTGTGAGATATTTAAACGCTCCAATATCTGCCTGCTACTGGCTTGAATCGCACCGTGCTTATCATCACGCAATATGCGGCCGGTATCGTCCACCAACATGAGGTAATCTTGCAGTTCAAACACCAAGCCTTTAGGCAGTTCGCTACGCTCGTTACCCACAAAAGGCAGTAACTCTTTAGGTTGTTTACCCTGTTTAGCTGCATTAACACGGCGTTGGATGCTGGTAAAGTCTGAGCGCTCTGGCGTGTCTGCAATTTTGGCGCGGATGGGGTTTAAATCCACATAGGTCATGCAAGCCAGTACCGCCGCCTCATCCAGCAAAGCTTGGGACTTAAAACGCCCTTCCCGCTCTTTCATAAAGTAATGGCCCGGTGCACTCATCCTCTTTATTGGCCGACCTAGCGATAGGCTCGTTTAACGCTCGCATAAATCTAAAATATAGCGCCAAGCGCCAAGCCAATGATTTAAAATATTGAAAGCCCAAACACAAGGTGCCACTGCTTTACCACCTTCATGCTGGACCAGGCTTCTGCCGTTTCCGCATCTACTTTCAATACCAGATGCAGGTGATTAGACATTACTGCATAGGCTGCAATATCAATGGAGAATACCTGCGCCAAATGCAGCAAGCGCTTCTCTATCCAACCTCTTCTGTGTTCAAAGCATTGACCAGTGTACGGATCTGCACCACATAAAAATGCCCTTCTTACCGTACGACTGATGCAATGGTAAAAAGGCGTATCTTCCAAGCTCACTTGGGTAAAACGGGGCTTAGGCATGAGTGCCTCCTCAAAAAGTCCAAACGCGAACTCTTTAAGTGTAGATATCAGGCCAAAAACCAACCAGTTAACATGGGTGGCCTGTTAGTACTTTGAAGATCTTGATATATTTAAAATATATAACGAGATTAAAAATACTCAATAATATTTGTCATTTTAACCATGCATTTTGTAGAACATAAAATGCATGGTTAATGCTATTGTCGATATTTTTTCGATAGTGTTGCTAGTTGACCAACGCAGGCTCACGCACAATAAACGCTCTTGCATGGTCATAGGTTAGGTTGTAGAAAAAGGCATAAATTGTTATACAAACAGTCACGCCAATATCCATTATAAGTGCTTGCCATAAGCCTATGTTTAATAAATATGCGATGACAGGAATAGTCGCAATTAATAAACCAGCTTGAAATATCATAGTGTGAACGATGCGCAATACTAATGTTCGTTTTGTTTTATCACCCGTTACAATTCGGTCAAACCCCCAGTTATAGATAAAATTCCATGCCATTGCGATCGTCGCTACAATTATCATTGTTCCTGATAGTGATTCTGCATCATGGGTTGTAAATGTGACCAGTACAAAAATCGCTAAGGTTACGGCTAATACTTCGAATAAAACAGCGTGGGAAATACGTTCAATCGGTTTCATTTTGTTTTTATCTCTCTATAAATTGATACCTCTACACATGTAGAAAGTGCGATTATAGAGTTCTAAAGCGCACAATAAAGTTAGTAGCTATCACAAATCGTGATAGTCTGGGTTTGTCGATTTAGAGGAGATGTTTAATGTACAGCCTAGAGCAATTAAAAATATTTGTGACCGTGTGTGAAACAGGATCTTTTTCTGCAGCAGCTCGCCAATTAAAACGTGCACAGTCAGGCGTTAGTCAATCGATTTCTAATCTTGAAATCGCGATTGATAAAACGTTATTTAATCGGGATAAAAATACGCCGACTTTGACTGAACAAGGCATTGCTTTGTTGCCTATTGCTAAGTCGATGTTGCACCAGCAACAAAATTTTGATCAAAAAGTGCAATCATTAGCACAAGGTGAAGAGCATGAATTAGTTATTGCTATTGATGAGAGCTTGGTAAACCAGGTCTTAATTAAGATCTTATCGTCTTTGGCTGAGCAGTTTCCAATTACGCATTTCGAACTGGTGGTAGCATCAACGTTTGATGTGGAAAAGATGGTGAGAGAAGGAGAGGCTCAAATTGGTATTGTGTATGTCGATGGCGAGTTGAAGGTGGATATGGATTTATTCTCTTTAGGCCATGCACGCTTTCTCACTATTGCTTCTCCAACGCATTCTTTAGCTAATTTATCTATCGTAGAAGAAGCAGATCTGAAGTTACATCGGCAATGTGTTCACCGCAGTAATCAGAAAAAAGAGTTATGGTTTAGTTATAAAATTAGCCCAACAGCCTGGTATGCGAATACACATAAGGCATTAATTGAATTAGTAAAACAAAATGTTGGTTGGGCTGTGGTACCTGAGTTGCTCGCTACTCAATACATTGAGTCTGGAGAGGTTATTTCTTTACCTGTCGCCCATGAATATGATGGCTGGCTTACTGTAGTGGGGTGCTTAGTTTCCCGAAGCCGACCATCTGGGCCAGTGTTACTAGCGGTCACTCAATTATTACAACAATATTATCTCGCTGAAAAACAGTGGATCCAGAGAGCGTAATTTATATTGATTTTTTATTAAATAGATTGCTTATTAGTGTCGCTACTAAAAAACATAATCCACCAGAAACCAAGCCCACAAAGCCCGCTTACCGCAAAGCAGCACCCAAAATCATGGTCTGGGAAAGTGCATCGGCAAGGGTCATGACGCGTGTTCTGGACACGTCAGTGGGTACGGACCGTAGCAACACAGTCCGAAAACATGCTTATCTGAATTGCTCCTATTCTTTAAGGCTTAAGAAGCGAAATCTCATCTTGACGCAAGGCGGAAGCGGTTTCACTGGCAAGCCGATGTGATGCAGCACCTGGCATGCTGCCCCAATTGGCAATCCAGCGATAGAAAATTGGCGTTAGAAACAATGTGAAAACTGTAGCAAATCCCAAACCGCCCACAATGACCCAACCGACTTCCCGACGCGCCTCAGCGCCGGCACCTGATGTCAGCACAAGCGGCAAACCACCCAGTACGGTGGAGACCATCGTCATCATGACGGGTCGGATGCGTAAGCGCAGTGCGTTGCGAATAGCCGCATCAATGTCTTGGCCGGCTTCGCGAAGCTGGTTTGCAAATTCGACAATCAGAATGCCATTTTTGGCCATCACGCCGATCAGCATCACCAGACCGATCTGACTGTAATAGTTCAAAGACCCTCCGCTGAGCGAAATCGCTAACAGTGCCGCTGCAAGTCCGAAGGGCACAGTCAGCATGATCACAACCGCGCTCGCGAAACTTTCAAACTGCGCTGCCAGAACCAACATGACAATCAGTAAGGCGGTTCCGAAAACAATATACATGGCTTGGGTGCTGTCATTTAGCGTTGAGGCTTCTCCTGTGAACGTCAAACCAACGCCATCTGGTAGCACGTCTGCTGCCAAGGCGCGTGCCGCGTTAATCCCATCAGAGAGGCTTAGACCATCAGCAAGATTTGCTTGCAAGGCGACCGACAACGCGCCACCCAGACGGGCCACCTGAGTGTCGCTGACAACAGTGTTCAACGTCGCAACAGCGGAGAGAGGTACATAAGAGCCATTATCCAGCCTGATTGAGATCGATGAAATATCAGACGGGTCATCTATTTTCGGGCCACCCGGTATAACGTTCACGTCAACCTCGGTGTCATTTTCAAAGACGCTGACTGCGACTTCACCACGAACCAGAGCGCTGATTAGGCTGGTTACAGATGCAGGCGTCAGACCCAGGTCGCCCGCGGCAGCTTGATCTATGCTTACTTTCAATTCTGCACTGACGGGTGCCGATGAAAGCTGTGGATTTACGAATGTTGCATCTTTTGACATGGCGGCAACCAAGAGTTCAGCAGCGTCTGTCAATTCTTCAAGGTTGTTGCCAGTCACCGCAAGACCAAGTCCGCTACCCCCACCCCGAATGTTCAGGCTGTTGGAAGAGCGCGCACTGATCTGCACACCGGGAATTTTTGCAAGTTGTCTGCTTAATTCTTCAACTAACTCAGCCTGTGAGAAATCACGGTCTTCCCAATCTGGCAGTCGTACAATGATCTGAGCGCTTGTACCGCCGCTCACACCGACGATGCTTTGGATCGTTTCGATTTCACCGCTTCGCAGATAAGGGGTGAGGATCTTTTCGGCCAAGATCACCTGCGTATCCAAGTATTCCGGCGTTGTGTCAGAGGCACCGCTTGCCTGTATAACAAAGAAGCCGCGATCCTCAGTTGGCGTCACGCTTGATGGTAAGGTGATTGCAGCACTGATCGCGTAGATGACAATGGCCCCGGCGATAGACAGAACCAAAACAGGTGTGCGAATTGACCAATCCATCACCGCATCAAAACCGCGCGCCAACGCGCCTTGGGTGGTGGGGGTACTGCTTGCTGAAGCTCTGGATTTACCGGGATCCAACAACGCAGACAACACGGGGACGAGGGTCAATGCAGTTATTGATGACAACGTCACGGCGAATGCCAAAACGAAACCGAATTCAGAAAAGACGCCGCCTGCCTGACCAGGCAGAAACGAAATGGGAATAAAGACAGCTGCAAGCGTTGCAGTCGTAGAGATAACGGCAAAGAACACCTCGTTTGTGCCTGCAACCGCCGCCGCAAAAGCCCCCATGCCTTCTGCACGCTTGCGCACGATATTTTCAACGACAACAATCGCATCATCAACGACCATGCCTGTGGCCAATACCAACGCCAAAAGGCTGATGGTATTTATCGAAAACCCTGTCATCCAAATGGCGGCCAAGGTGCCGATTAAGGCGACGGGGATAGTGATTGCGGGGATCAAGGTGGCGCGAGGAGAGCGCAGAAAGAGGAAGATCACCGCGATCACGATCGTTGTTGCGAGTAAGATTGAGGTCACCACCTCTTCGATGGATGCTGCGATGAACACTCCATCGTCTGACGCAATAATGAGTTCAATACCGTCCGGCATCTGTTGCCGCAGTTCTGCGACCGCTACGTTTACGGCTTTTGATATTTCTAAGGTATTCCCAACGGATTGCCGTGTGATGTCCACACTGATGGCGGCTTGACCGTTCACGCGGGTAAGGACAGTGCTTTCTTCGGGCAACAGTTGGACCAAAGCGACGTCTGCCACTTGGGTCGTGTTGTCGATTTGGATACCTTCAATGGTCTCGACGGTCACTTCTTGGTTGTCGACACTCATTGCCAAGGTCTGGCTTGCCCCTTCAAGTGACCCAAGGGCCGTGTCATCGCGCAATGTGGCTAGCGCAGAACTTACATCAAACACTGTCAATCCACGACTGAGCAGCGATGGCATGTCCAGTTCAACTTGAAATACATTCGAACGACTACCCTGCACTGTGACTTCGGCAATACCGTCAATTGTCGAAAGCCGTTCATAAATTGAAAACCTAACAACCTAACATGCCACCCATGTTAAAGCAGCCTTAAAGCAGCCTTAAAGCAGCCCCAATAGTAACCCTTTATATGAAGAACATAAATTAATTGGCCTACTCAGTAATGAAAAGGGATCAAACTGCTGAAGAGCTGAAGATGGGTACTGATTTTGATGAGTTATTCGAGAAATAAGCAGCAATCGGCCAGCGTTGGCAGACTTCGGGTAGGAGCCTAACAAAGCTAGCTTAAGATTGAGCTGACAGAGCCGTCAGCTAGCCCAATGTTGGCAGCTGTTGGCATGGGCTACACGTTGCATGCCCAAATTTTCACTGTAATGCGTAAGCTCTGGAAGCGAGCCTACGGGGCCTTTAAACATATTCATAAACTCTTGGGTGATGTTGAGCCATGCTTCCTGTGAGATATTTAAACGCTCTAGTATCTTAGCGGTGCTTTCCTGAATCGCACCGCGCTTATCATTACGCAATATGCGACCGGTATCGTCCACCAACATGAGGTAATCTTGCAGTTCAAACACCAAGCCTTTAGGCAGTTCGCTACGCTCGTTACCCACAAAAGGCAGTAACTCTTTAGGCTGTTTACCTTGTTTAGCTGCATTAACACGGCGTTGGATACTGGTAAAGTCTGAGCGCTCTGGCGTGTCTGCAATTTTGGCGCGGATGGGGTTTAAATCCACATAGGTCATGCAAGCCAGTACCGCCGCCTCATCCAGCAAAGCTTGGGACTTAAAACGCCCTTCCCAGAAGTGTCCGGTGCAGTTGTCCTCTTTATTCGCCCAGCGGGCGATAGGCTCGTTTAATGCTCGCATAAATCTAAAATATAGCGCCAAGCGCCCAGCTCCATGCGCCAAGCTAATGATTTAAAATATTGAAAGCCCAAACACCTGATGCCACTGCTTTACCACCTTCATGCCGGACCAGGCTTCTGCCGTTTCCGCATCTATTTTCAATACCAGATGCAGGTGATTAGACATTACTGCATAGGCAGCAATATCAATGGAGAATGCCTGCGCTAATAATAGTAAGCGTTGCTCTATCCAGCCACGCCGATGATCAAAAGATTGGCCACATATTTATGAAACAAGAGCCATGATCAGTTCCACACAGAAACGCCCTTCTTACCGTACGACTGATGCAATGGTAAAAAGGCGTATCTTCCAAGCTCACTTGGGTAAAACGGGGCTTAGGCATGAGTGCCTCCTCAAAAAGTCCAAACGCGAACTCTTTAAGTGTAGATATAAGGCCAAAAACTAACCAGTTAACATGGGTGGCCTGTTAGTACTGGTTAACATGGGTGGCCTGTTAGTAGTTGTTTATTTACAGCTAAACACAGCCCATCTTGATGAATGTTTATTAAATAAACTTCTCATGTATAGCTATTTTAATCCCCCTTAGGAGCAGGACATGAAATTCGCAGTTCCTTACGGTTAAAACCTGCATCTTCTGATATGGTTGTATAGCCACTAGGACAGAGTTCATTTGCTTTATTAAAACAAATATTCCAACCTAATCCAGCACCACAAGCTACTATATATTCTTGAACACCATTAGGCCGCTTTACTTCTTGAGTCGTAGTACAACCAAAAAGAAAGCTCAAACAGATTATTGTTAAAGAGATTAATTTCATATCGACCCTTCCTTGGTAAATATAACGCTAAGCTAAGCGGCGCAGCTTGCTGCGTCCAGTGCTTGAGCGCCTTGTTAAGCGTACTCTCAAACTATTCGTTATAATATAAAAGATCGTATTCACCAGTTAAAAAAGAGACATCCATGCCTAACTTTCCGCCAAGCACTTCCATTAAGCTCATTACAGATGATTGATATCTTTCCATGTTTTGACGACAAAAGTCTAGTTGGTATTTTGGAGCAAAACTAAACCCAATGTATGTAATAGGATCTTTGTAATGTACTAGGTAATCTCTTAACTTAAACAGTTCTACAAGATCGTCCCGCCATTTTAACGAGCCATAATTTATCCCGTTTGTTTTACAAATATACTTAATTTTTTCTACCGTACCCTTGAATTCCTTTTCTTCTAAACCTGCAGTGCTAGAAGTGTTTTGCCAAGCTAGATTAACAAAAGCTTCGGTCGCTATTGCCCAGCCCAGAACTGCTTGGATACATAGGGATATTGTTTTCTCATCATCAAACGCTGGGCTCATTAGTGTTATGTCTTTCGCCGTCTCTGGATCAGAGTGCTTGACTGAAACCAAATTTCTGGAGGTTTCTAACCAACTATTATTTGCGTTTTTGAGTAGAAGTTGCTCCACATTTAATCTATATCCGTAACTCAAAATGACTCCTATACGCCTAACGCCTTGCTCACCGGAAAATTGGGAGCGAAGCGACTAATTTTCCGAGTGCAGCAACTTGTTATGCCAATTTCCATTGCGAGCGCCTGTTTTGTTCCGAATACCAAGATGAAGGATGTGTTCTTCTCAAAACCTCGCCCTTATCGCTCGGTATTGACTGCTGAACCAATTGGCGCAATTCATTGTTCTTCATTTTTCCTTTGGTGCAGCAATTCACTATTACATCACCAATCTGGAAGGTTGAATTTAACCTTCGAACAAAATCCTCTTTTGCCCCGTCATGCCAAGTAGTGGCAAAAACCTCATCCCGATAGCAATCTGTTGACGATCCGAGTGAGCATTGATTCTGAACCGCATTCATCAATATTAGCCCATGATTAATATACTCAGACAGCCCGTTAACTTGTAGAAAATGCGCCCTTATTAGTTTTCCAGTTTGGCCTTTTGCAGGACCTAGACTGTTAGTGAATTCGTCAATGTGAGGCGACTCTAAAATCATGACCACGCATTTTATGTCACTGGGTCGCCTTTCAACCGAAATACGTTCAGGAAAATCAGCATTGAAGGGAAACTTAGCAATTAGTCCAACGTATTGATCTGGACAGCGCCTTGCCTCAATAGGCTTTCCGGCCTTTTTTAAAAGTACAGCTTTAGCGATTTCTTCGAAGTCCATGCAAGGTCTCAATTGGCACAGGTGGTTAGGTTCACATCCAAGTATAACGCCGCCAACACAGGCGAGCGTAGCGAGTCCAGCCAGCTTGCTGGCGGTTGTGATTGGCCTTGTTAGATGTGATTTCACAAACCTGACTTTAGTTTTTCTTTTAATTCCTCTGCCAACTGCTCTATGTTTTCATTTATATCTTTCAATTGGTAACATCGAATTCGGTACTACCAACCACCTCATATTGGATACGATCAAAAAAACCAATAACAAATTCATCTTTCCATTCATTAAATGATGAAATGTATATTTTATCGATATGATCACGCTCAGGGAAAACCCTCATATTTAATATTTTAGCACTTATATGATTAAGCTTCATCAGCTCTTGAGTAAGAGATTCGAGCTTAACATCTAGTGTCTTTAAAATATCAACTTCTACTGATGTATCAGATATAGAAGAAACTAAGTTGACTCGATGCTCATTAACTTTCATTGTTTTGGGGTTTGCTCTTGCTAATAGCATGTTTTCTGCATACACAGTCATAGAACATATATGTTTTAATAATGTTATTTTTACGTTGTAAATGGTTGAATTTCGTTGTTGAACCAGCCATTGTTGATAAACGTATAACGCAAAACCAGTTGCGACAAATCCACCTCCACCACCTAGTATCGTAAATGTTAAAGAGAGTAAATCTGAAATAGTCTTTTCACCATTAACTTCAACAGGGGTAATAAAAACACTAGCCCACATTCCCAAAACAAAGCCTAAGATCAATGCAAGCAAAGATATAAGAAAAAGCCACATTGATTAAAATTACTCCATATGTATTTTACAGCTAACGCCTCAATCAGCCACCGCGTCAGCGGTCGGCTGGATTGATTTGTTAGGCTTTTCTACTGTAGTGGTAGAGTGACCGTTATCTGCGTGCCATATGTAATAAGCATTAGAAAATGCTGCCAATAGCCCTCCGGCCAAAACACATACAGCAAGGTACTTAGCCATTCTGTAATTAAGCTCGCCAGATTTCACACGTTTCCACTCATGCTTTAGCAGAGGCTTACTAACGTCCCTCAGAGACTCGCATGCCTTCCGTGCTTCCGAGAGTTCGTTCTTGTGGTAATGCTCTCTAGTTTTATATAGGGCTGATAAAAAGTCGTCATTTAATTTTTTAGCTTTTTTGTTACTTTCCCCATCATTGATTCTAAATATTATATCGTTGTATGACTCGTTAACTCTTGCATAAATTTCTTCAACATCTCGAGCCATCTCGAACTTATCACGCTTCTCTTCAGCGCGCGCTGAATGATGAATATATAGCGTCGTTAGATATGTAAGCGATGAAATGTACCTTGCGATTGAATTTCTAAGCGAATTAATCCAGTCCTGCCTAAATTCAGATATTTTGTTCTCTTTTGACGCGACGAGATTCGTGAATGCAAAGTAACCAGCGATTAACGCAGCAAACATTGCCCCTAATAAGACAATGGCATTTTTTCCGATTACTTCGTCCAATCTATACTCTCCTGTAGCCTAACGCCTCAAACACCGGCGCAGCTTCGCTGCGTCCGAGTGATTTGACTTGTTAGTTTTTTGTTTAAACACAAAAGAACTTTTCATCCTCATCAAGAGATAAGATTACATTTTTGGATATCTCCTTGTAAGTTTCTTCTGATATTTTATCTGATAGCATTGACAAAATCTGTTGACCCGGGAGTTTCTTTGCCTCTTTGAAAATATCTTCAATCTGTTTTTGGTCAATATCCTCAATACTGTCATGAAATATAAAATTTGGTCGATTCAGCTTTAACTCATTAATGGCATGTATATATGCAAAATCAAAAGCAATGACTTCGGCTTTCTTCTTCCCACCCTCAGGATTAGTTGCTGAGTTATTGAGCTCTATAGAACAAGTACCACTATCCTTATTGAATTCTAAGTTTATGCTGTATTCTTCATCGTGAAGACTTTTAGTAAGAGATCCTAAATGTGTATTGAATTTTTTCTCAAACTCATAAACATAGTCAATCTCTTTGGAAATAGCCTCAAGGATTTTCTGCAATTGAGCTTCAGCTTCAGTTTGATCTAATTTTGCCTTGGACTGCTGCTCCATTAGACCTTCTAACTTTCCAAGCTCAACTTTAAGCTCACCAAGACGTTTCAGATTTTTAGTCACATTGTCTAAGCTTTCCTTAGACCTCATATCAGAAAAAACTTGTAACTTATCTTTCCGTATTGAACTGAGCTCTGCTTGAAGACCTTCAGATTCCTCATCCAATTTAGGCAAGTCAATCGTAAGAAAGCGCCTCTTTTTTTCAACGAGATTTCTATGGAACAAAATAACGTCTTCAAGTTCTCTTAAGGCTCCATCAATTGCTACACCAGAAAAACTATATATAGCTTTAAGCTCGTTGATTAAATAACCATCTTTGTCTTTGGATAATAGTTCGATAGTATGATTGATATTGTCTACTTTTCGCTGTATTGATAGAAGCTCTTCGGTATATCTGTCTTCTTTTACTTGTATTTCTGAAAGCCTTTCTATTGGATTCGAATATTCTGACGAGTATTCGAATGTTAAAAGGTTGTTCTCTAGCTCTTTAGCATCTGCCTTATATTTCTTGATCTCACTTGTTGGCTTTTGCTCTTTCACTAGAGCATTGATTGAAGTGGAATTTCTTTTTCGTCTATTAACCAGATTCGTTGCATCTCTTTTCTCTGTAAGTAAAGACGTATTGTTGAAGCCGAAAAGGTATAAAAAAAGTTCGCTGTAATCTTTTGGGCCTTGTCGTTTATCAAGAAACTTGGTCGTACTCAACATTCTATGACTGTCATTTCTAATGAATTTAGGCGCTACAGCTCGAACAGAAGGCCTTCTAGTAGATATATTAAAGATTTTATCCTGAATAAATGACTCATATCCCTTTTCTTCAACAACTTCACCATTTACCCAGAATTTAGATTCAGATTCTCCACCAACACATAGATTTCGAGAAATTTGATTTATTTTGTTTGAGAAGTCAAAGAAACTGAGAGAAGCAGTTACAAAGTTGTTCTTAAAAAGCGCTTCTATCTCAAGGTTTGGCTTTTTGAACTCTTCATCGATGTAAATATTGTCTATGCTTCCTAGCATTAGAAAATTAACCACTCTTGATAATGTTGATTTTCCGACGCTGTTTCCTGTACGCCCAGAATTTGGCTTGTTTGTGATGAGGTTAGGCCTGTCTCGAATTTAACCAATCTTTTTACTTCGCTATTTATCTTTATTTCAAGGTTATCAAGCTTCATTTATAAAAACCTCTGTTCCATTAATCCCAATAGCCTTAATTGCAAACAACCAATCTAATGACAATATAATGTGGTCAATCGATACTTTTAGATCTGAAGAACAGTCAGTGAGTATCGCATCCAAGGACGGATTTTCCTCTGCCACTTGCTTTAGAATTTTTGCTCCGATACTTACAATATTTATTTCTGGGTCACAACCATTTCTAGGAATCATAAGTTGGGTTTTCCATAATTATGCACTCAATAAAAGCATGAGCGACGACGACATTCACGCCCAATTCAACATGCTCTTTGTAAGCTGGAGTGTTTTTTGATTCAAATACGGTATTTTTTAATCTTTGAATAATAAAATCCAAAATTAACTCTGAATTTTCTCTGATTTTAGCTATGTCTATATCGCAAGTTAGATAGTCGATTTCAACAGCGTCTAAAGCAAGATAGTATAAATCGTTTAAATTTTGCAGGATTGTATCTTTTCCAAAAGTTATCAATGAGTCTATCTCGGAATAGGCTTCTTCTACTTTTGAGGAATGATCTAAGTATTGCTTTATGATATGACTTTTAGCTTTAAGACTATTGTATTTAATCTTCACAACTGTTTCAGAGGATGGGCGTCTTCTGCTTTTCTTAAACGTAAACGGCTTGTTAGCTAATGACTTTAGCAATTCATTTATAGCCGAGCTGATCTCATATTCGGGTGAATCCCAGATTATGATATTTCCAGCATTACGTTCAACGTGAACTGTTTTATTTGCTGGGGGTTTACCCCCTTCATTTCCTATGGTCAAGAGTTTAGTCCTTACATATCAATTTTCATGCCGCCAGAGTTGGTCTTTGTATATACATTCTTCTGGCCGTTTTGCATAACACTATCCTTACTATTATCTACTGTTGAATTCTTTGTTATTTCGCCAATTTTTATTTTCAACTGTTTATTTTTCTTTGATGCAATCACCGCAAACAATGTACTTCCTACAGTACATAGCCAAGCCAGCGTGACCCCAATGTCTGATTTTACAAATTCAATGAAAGTATCCATTTCTATCCTTGTTGATAAATGATGATGTTGATGAGAAAACTAACAGCTAATTCAACGACAAATGACATCTATGTCAACCGCACCTATTCAGCGGCAGCATACATCTCATCATTAAAATTTTCTTTTTTATCAGTAACTTAAAGCACCATAAAAATGGCAGCCAGGGGATATGCGTCAAATGTCGCTGTTCACGAAAAAAGCCTGTTCGCTTATCCATTTTTCACTCGCATCAACTAATACCCCCCCCTTCGGGGAGCTATAAGCCATCAGCTTTAAGCGATCAGCTAAAAACCAACATCTGTTTTGTAGTCCGCCCGACTCTCCAGCGAAGATACGGGTACACGACAAAAATGCCGATGTGCGCACCACTGAAATTTATACCCATGTGGTACGCAAGGGAGGGTTCGGTGTGCGAAGTCCTGTCGACGATGGTTTTTAGCGAGTAGACAGGCTACCGCCGAGCCTTGCAGGCGACTATTCCCTCGTTGACTTGGTATGAGACTATTCCGCCAATCTAAATACGGCTCAATTGAAGCTTCGCATTATATGTATAACGCCTGGCAAAATGAAAGGTGGGAGTGATTATTATTGTGCGGCACGCTGTGGTGCCGCTGTGCGCATCAGGCCTTGATGCCCTTAGGGTTAGCGCCATATTGATTATCGCCTGGCGTGCTGCCAAGCAACATGAAAACTAGCAGCACAATTGAACCAAGGATCGGGATAAAGCCAATCAGCATCCACCAACCGCTACGATTGCTATCGTGTAGTCGTCTGACAGATACGCCCAAGCCGGGTAACAGCACCGCTAGCGAATAAATGCCGCCCAGTAGCCCCATGCCTCTGTCTTCGTTTAGGGTACCGGTGGCGCCATCAATAAAGGCTAAAATAAAAAGAATGATTAGGCTGATTAAAACGAAAAACCAGTACTCTTTTCTTCTAGCTCGCCCAGTAAACACTGCATATTTTTTCAGCACCTGTATATACCAATTCATCGCACTCTCCTTGTGTGGCACTAAAAAGATAAGCATAGACGCAAAACAACACTGAGGCGTGAGGCGTGAAATTAGTCATTTCAGTCTGATGTAGTGCAACTTGTTGATCGCAATGCATGCATTATGAAATTTAGAGTGATCTTTAGTAAATTTGGGATATTGTAAAAACGTAGGGGATAATCTGGGGAAATCGTAAAGAAAACTATTTTGTCGCTTGCACCAACTTATGGTGCAAGCGACATATTTTGTCGCTTTCACCATAAGTTGACATAAAGTAGATCCAAAAATTAGTAAGTTACAGAGGACTTTTCAGCATAAAGTGACATAGAATTACAGCATAAGCTGACATAATGTATCAGTATAAAGTTAACTTTTGCCAATCTGTACAGATAGTATTCTATTACAGGAGCACCAAATTGGCTCTGCAGGTCCACTAGAGTTGGCACTGAAACGGCGTTGTTTCCTAAATCAGAGTAAAGGTAACTACTCTCCCAAGGCTTCGCTGCTTTAACTGAGGGGCTGACGAACAGGCATACCTAGCCCGATGACTTTGTTCATTACCTTGACTCCGGCCAAGACCTCACCGACTTGGCCGTTGTATTTACGTAGGCTCAGGGTCGGGCTCAGTAGCTGTTTGTATCGAGACATCGCTGTCTCTGATAATGAACGTTGATGGTAGCCTGATGCCGCTTTCCACTCCGCCAGTTGACCTGATTTCAGCGCAGCAACGGCATCATTTCTTGGATGACCATCCTCCCAGTAACCGGCATTTTTACGCGGTGGAATGGTGGCAATGCTGCCTTTTCTGAGCAGAAATCGATGGCAATTACGCGTGTCATAAGCACCATCGGCAGACACTTGATGTAAACGGCGACGCAGTGGATTGAGTAAGGTGGGCAGTACTTCGCTATCAGCCACACTTTCCAGACTCACTTCGGCGGCAATGATTTCGTGAGTATGCGCATCGACCGCGAGGTGTAACTTACGCCAGATACGGCGTTGACTCTTGCCATGCTTGCGCTGTTTCCATTCGCCTTCACCACAGACTTTGAGGCCAGTCGAGTCGATGACCAGATGCGTGACGGCCCCTTTGCTCGGTAAGCGATAGTGTATCTCCACGGTTTGCGCTCGCTTGCAAAGACAGCTGTATCCTGGCGAGGTGAGCGGGACATCCATCAACTGAAAAATGGAATTGATAAAGCCTTCTAGTGCTCGAAACGGCAAGCCAAAGAAGGTTTTGAGCATTAACGCAGTTTCGATAGCGCTGTCGCTGTAGTGGAAACTGCGGCCTCGACGGCCATGATGTTCGCTATACCACTGCTGGATGGCCTGTTCATCCACCCAAAAAGTGAGTGAGCCACGATTAATTAAGGCCCGATTGTACTGCCGCCAATTGCTGATGTTGTGTCGCGCCTTACCCATCTGTCTGCTCCTGAGTCCGTCTCTTGAGAGATCGGATCACGGGAGAGTCAGATAGTTCCCTTATTTAGGAAACAACGCCCACTAAAACTAAATCATTTTTTAGATACCACTCCTTCCCTTAAAGTGATTCGCTCTTCAATGCTTCACAGCAGCCATTTTCACAGTAGCCCCACCAGTCAGTATTCTGACCAATGATAGCTACAATGGAGGGTCTGGTATGAGATAAGCCCTTGTGCCAACTTGAAAGGTCTGTGGCAGAAGGCAAAGGATTAGATTCAGGATGGGTGTGCCACTCACCTAAATAGGTAAGATAGCCTCCTGATGTTCGCCAAAGTTGGTCAACCATGGTTTGGTGATGTTGCTTCTTACGAACGAAGCCAAAGCGCGATGCTCGGTCGTAGGGACCTGGTTCAGAAACATGAGTTATTATAATGTGAGGTGACCGCACCTCTCCAACAAACACTCCTCCTTGTTCAGACTGTCTATGGTGTAATTGCCGGTATTTATGTAAGGTTTGGAGTACGGCAGTCTCAACGACAATTAATCCACCGGCTGGATTGCTCAAGATCAATTCTGCCTTGGCGTCAGGTACAAACACGACATTCTCCAAATTTACTAAGCCTTCGGCGCTTATGATGTATGGCATTACCTGTCGAGTGCTGAGCATAGGTCCAAGGGAGTCTTTCCTGAAGTGTACTCAGTGCTGCCTCTTGAATGAGTGCGGCTGTAATCATGCTGACGCTAGCATCATTGGGGGTAAAAATGCTACCGCACGAAATACGATGGGGAGCGATAGGTCTATCGGTTTCGTTCAGAGTCACGAGGCGCTTAGCGCATTCATAGCAGGCTAGCCCGTTATCGATCATAACAACAGATGCCTGCCCATAAGCATCGTTATAGCCGTGGATAATGAAAGGAGGACGTTGAGTCGAGGCCCGCGCCAAGTAACTGAGCATTTTGCCTGTTGGTGCATGACCAGTAGCGTCAATCACAATATCATAACCACAAATATTACCTTCATTCATTTCTAAACGATATGGTTTGACATCAATCTTTGGGCTGTCCAAACAGTCACGTTTTATTAGGTCGCTTAAAGCCTCGGCTTTGTTCCAGCCGATATAGGTAGCCGGGAGAGCATGCCGACTCAGATTGCTTGGCGACAGAAAATCACCGTCACAGAAAACTAGCCTACCGATATTACCACGCCCTGCACCTGCCTTAATAAGCAACTGAGAGGCAAAGCCACCTACGGTACCGCAGCCAATTATTAAGATTTTCTTGTTCTCAAGATCAATGGAAACAGGCCGGTTACGTCGTTGAAGCTCTTGGTTACTTATCGAGCTGACGTTAAAACGGAAGAATGCAGTCGTTGCGGATTTTGATCTTAGCATCGGGAGTGTAGAACTAAGCTTCTGCTTCTGCTTCTGCTTGTGTTTACTTCCCCCAGAATTGGGGCGTTTTATAGCATGGTGTTTCAAAGCCTTCTTGGTGACTGAGCTAAAGCGGACTTCAAAGCCGATGATGCCTTCGTTCGATATATCGAACAACACCATTTGCCTGTCCTTGGTGAGGTTGGTGAGTATTCCCTTGGCCAACGAGTCATGAGCAGGGAGATCTGCAGATTTTAACCAGTCAAAGACCTCACTAAGAGATTGAGGTGGCCATTTATTTGGTGCTATCTTAGTGTTATTAACTCTGACAATGGTAACATCGCCATCGCTCCCCAAAGCTGGGTCTTCCCCTCGTAGCCTAAACCAGTTATCCCTTTGTGTAACATCGCTAAAGACCACATATTCGTTATCTGTTCGTCCATCAGCCGAAGTTACCGCTTTCAGCAACCTGTATGAGAGTTTTGACCCTAGAAGCCCGCCGGCATCGGCATAGATATAAGCATCTACGGCTCCACTCCAGTAATTCACAAACTCGGTCTGAAACTCTGCTTGTCGTTGATAACCAACGGTTACAGCATTGTCTAATGCTTTCTGGATAAGGCTGTCTAACAAGGAAATCACTGCGGGTGGATATTGAGGATCCCAATCGGCAGTGTCTTGGTTCACTAAGCATAACCTTTGAAAACTACTGATGTGAGGTAGGGCTAAGCCGATCAAGTGTACAGGTCGCTTGATAACGTACGTCTCCGGCAAACAGCTGAGATCCTCTCCTGGCCCTACAACGGCAATATCAAATGCACCGGCCTGTGTCTTGTAAGTCTTGGTATAGACAGTACATTCTTTCGGCAGGGTAATAGGCAAGCCTGTAATGTAGCGGCTCTCGACATATCGAAAGCCGCTACGTAGTAACAAATTATGGATAGACACAGTCAAGCACTCGTCATTGAATCATTCATTTGAATTTCCCGTTGCAGCTGCCGTGGTTTTTGGTATGCCGGCATAGAAACCCAAGGCTTAATAAGATCCTCACTCACAACGCTGTCACCGAAAAGTCCGTTTAGAATTTTCAGTACTTCACTCTTTGTAGAAGCCCTTTTAAGAGCTCGATCGAAATCTTTATGCAGGTTATCTGCTGTCGCGATAATGTTCTGAACAGTGTCTTTATCCATGTTCTCTTTAGGAAACTGTAGTGGCACACTTAAAGTGGCCACCTGTTCAGAGGTGATATCATCACCTCATCAGATATACAG
>NZ_JBHTJS010000060.1:0-94360 GCF_042676125.1 Oceanisphaera ostreae | reverse complement strand
TGAAACGCAGCCGCGCCGATGATAGTGTGGCAGCTGCCATGTGAAAGTAGGTCACTGCCAGGCACCTAATTTTAGCTGATATAGCTCAGTTGGTAGAGCGCACCCTTGGTAAGGGTGAGGTCCCCAGTTCGAATCCGGGTATCAGCACCAGTTATAAAAACCAGTTTTGTTTGATTGCCATAGCGTTGTGGAACCACCTGATCCCATGCCGAACTCAGAAGTGAAACGCATCTGCGCCGATGATAGTGTGGCAGCTGCCATGTGAAAGTAGGTCACAATCAAACACCTTATACTAAGCCCCGCTCATCGAGCGGGGCTTTTTGCTTTCTCATTTCTTATACCAATCTAATACCAATTACACCAATCTAAGTAAAAATCTGATCTAGTTTAAAATCGGATACGAGAGGAAACAGAGTCAGCTCCCACGACACGCCATAAACCCATCCCTGGGGGCTCAGGAAATGCCATCCCTGGCATTGTCACGGTCGTGGGAGCCGATCTCTGTTGCCTCTCCTTAAGCTCTGAGCTGTTGTCTGTAAAGCGCACCAACAGGCGACCTCGCAGCCTAGGGACGGATAAAGAGATCGGCTCCACCGACCATCACATAACAGGGATGTTATGTGTTTGAGCGTCATAGGCGAGTGTGTTCCGCCGAGATGAACTGTTTTAATCTGACCGAATATCCAGTGAATATTCGCAGTAAATTAAAATGGTGAATGTTATTAACCGCTGGCAGCGGGTCGGTGGAGTTGACTCTTTGTTCGGCTTTTATACAAACAAAAATAGATCAGTTAGTTTTCCAGATTGGTATTACATGGATGTACTCGTAGCGTGTCATGGGAGGCGGCTGTGTTACCTCTGGCGTTCCGACCCAGCACCTGACCAAATACTTAATGTGATTGGTATAACATTAGCATTTATTGCTATTTAATGATCACTATCATAGCCTTTGCTTGCGCTAACCCTTTATGATGGTGCTATGGATAGTAGAGACAGGCTTTGGGGTAGAAAAGAGTGATCAATATCACCTTTTTATTCGGCTCTTTACTGCAAAATATGGCATAACTCGTATTTTATTTGCAAGTTAACAATTAGCAGTTAATAGTAATTTCTATTTTGTTAAGCAGATAATTTGGTCGCAAGTAGCCAGAATAATAATGTGAGCAAAATGAACGATAAACAACAGCAGATAAACGTAAAAGATGTTACCGGACCGGTGCGTTCGCACCGGCCTACCGATGACGGTCATATCTATGTTCGAGCCCAAACAGGGAAATGGCAGAAGCTACGTAAGTACTTAGGCTGGATCCTGATGTCGATGTTCATTCTCGGCCCTTGGATGACGTGGAATGGCCGTCAAGCCTTGTTGTTCGATGTAGTTCAGCAGCGCTTTCAGATTTTTTCCACTACCATCTGGCCACAAGACTTTACCTTGCTTGCCTTGGTCATCATGATTTCTGCCGTTGCCTTATTTTTTGTCACCACCTTTTTAGGCCGTGTCTGGTGTGGCTATGTGTGTCCACAAACGGTGTGGACCTTTATATTTATTTGGTTTGAAGAAAAGTTCGAAGGTAGTGCTAATAAACGTCGCCAGCTAGATAAGTCGGCTTGGGACTTTAATAAAATATGGCGTAAAAGCGCGAAGCATATTGCTTGGTTGGCGGTGTCCTTGTTAACCGGCTTTACCTTTATAGCCTACTTTGTGCCAGTTAAAGAGCTTGCGCTTGAACTGCTGACTTTTTCTAGCAGTTTCTGGGTCGGGTTTTGGGTGCTGTTTTTTGCTTTTTGTACCTACGGTAATGCGGGTTGGATGCGGACTATAATGTGTACACACATTTGTCCTTATTCACGCTTTCAGTCAGCGATGTTTGATAAAGACACTTTCACGGTGAGCTACGATGTTGAACGCGGTGAGAGTCGTGGTCCACGTCCTCGTAAGGCTGACCCTAAAGAGTTAGGTTTAGGCGATTGTATCGATTGTAACTTGTGTGTGCAGGTGTGCCCCGCTGGTATCGATATTCGTGATGGTCTGCAGTATGAGTGTATCAACTGTGGTGCTTGTGTGGACGCTTGTGACCAAACCATGGATCGTATGGGTTATGAACGCGGTCTCATTAGCTACACCACTGAGCACAAGCTACGCCACGGTGTGAGTCATGTCGCGCGGCCTAAATTAATTGGTTATGGCATTGTGATGACGGTGATGACCGCGGTATTTATCTATATGGCATCCAGTATCATGCCGATGGGTATCGAAATTCTTCGTGATCGTAATCAGCTTTATCGTGAAACCAGCGAAGGTTTAATTGAAAACACCTATACCATGAAAATCAGGAACAAGACGCTAGATACCGAAATCTACCGTTTGGCGGTTGAGGGTATAGATGATGTTACTTGGATTGGACCGCAAGAAGTAGAGGTCCGCGGAGGTGAGATCATAAGCTTACCGATTAGCTTATCCACGGACCCTTACTTGTTATCGTCGCCGGTGAGTGATGTAACTTTTGTGCTAACTCATACCGGATTGTATGAAAGCGATAGCAAAGCGACCTTACGCCATAAGAGTAAGTTCTTTAGCTCGATTAACTGATATTGTTAGTGAATAGGTGATTTAGACCGCAGCCGTTGGCTGCGGTTTTTTTAGGGGCTGTCATGAATTATTACCAACTAACTCCCGATGTTATCGCCGATGCACTACTGAGTGCTGGCATTCATGTCGACTCTGGGTTGATGGCGTTAAACAGTTACGAAAATAGAGTGTATCGATTTAAAAGTGATACCGACGGCCCACTGGTTGCTAAGTTTTATCGCCCCGAGCGTTGGAATTTGCAGCAAATACAAGAAGAACATGATTTTTTGTTTGCCTCAGCAAAAGCCGGTGTTCGTGTTGCCGTGCCTATGATACGAGAGCACAGCAGTGTTTTTTCATACCAGAACATGTTGTTTGCAGTGTGGCCCGCGATTTCTGGCCGCCAACTTGAAGCGGATAATCTAGATCAACTAGAAGCATTTGGTGAGCAGATTGGTCGTTTACATCAAGTAGGCGCCAGCGTGACGTTGCAACATCGGCCACGATTGACCACGGACGATTATTTGTTACGTTCACGCGAAGTGCTGTTGCAAAAGGCGCTGATCCCTAAGAAGTTACGCGGGGAGTTTTTTAAGCGCCTGGATACCGTAATAACGAGAGCGTGCGCTTTATATCAACCCAAGAAGCAACTCACCATCCATTGCGACTGCCACGCTAGTAACGTGTTGTGGAATGATGGCCCTTGGTTGCTAGACTTCGATGATTGTCGCACAGGGCCCGCAGTACAGGATGTGTGGATGATGCTGAGTGGCAGTCGGCAAGAGCAATTGATGCAGCTGGATACGCTGCTGGCAGGTTATGAAAACATTCGAGAGTTTGATGTGGCTGAACTGGCGTTAATTGAGCCTTTAAGAGCGATGCGTATCGTGAATTATATGGCGTGGTTGGCTGCTCGCTGGTCTGATCCGGCTTTTCCACTTAACTTTCCATGGTTTAACACCGAAGATTACTGGCTGCAGCAAATTGGGGTATTGACAGAGCAGCTACAAAACCTGAATGCGCCACCATTATCCTTGACCTCTTGGAACTGATTATCTAACGTGAGCCAGCTCTTATTAAATGGGAATATTTATGAAAAAGTATATTTTGGTCTTATTTGCTTTACTGATGGCTCCACTGGCCAACGCCGCTCCTGAGTTTAAGGAGGGTGTTGAGTATAAGGTGGTACAAGATACAGCCAGCAACAAGCCGGTTGTTACTGAGTTTTTCTCTTACGTTTGTCCGCATTGCTATAGCTTTCAGCCACTGATGAGCAAGTTAGAACAGCGGGTCCCTGAACTAGAATTAAAGAAAGTACCGGTGTCTTTTCTTGGTCGAGAGTTAGGTCCGGTCTTACAACGAGCATACGGTGCGGCCGTGTTGCTTAAAGTAGATGACACATTAAACCCTGTGATATTTGATCGCATCCATCGACAGAAGAAGATGCCGAACAATTTGGCCGAAATTAAAGCCATTTTTATTGCTAATGGCGTAGCTGAAAAGGACTTTGATGGCGTGATTAATAGCTTTGCGCTTAATGGTATGATTGCTCAGTACGATAAACTGACCGAGCGTTTTGATGTTCATGGTACGCCAACCATTGTTGTTAAAGATAAATACGAACTTAATATGAACGAAATTGGTTCGGAAGAACGTTTTTATCAGACTGTAGAATATTTGCTGTCATTAGACTAAAAAAACAGCCCATGATGATCCGTATCATGGGCTATCTTCGTTTAAGACATCTGCTGCTTGGTAATGGGATGAATATTTGAGTGCTGGCTTTCAGTATGTACTTCTGGTTGTTGCTGCCAGTACATAGTGGGTAAGTGAACTAAATAAAACTTATCTCTGTGGGTTCCTGTGACAAACCCCATGCCCTTTAACGTCAATTCATAATGAATATCGGTCACAAAATCTAGACTAAAATGCTGCCTGTTAGACAGGATAGTGATGTCATCCCTGCTGAGATAGACCCCTTCCGGCGCATCTTTAAATCGGTCATAAAGCCAAACGGCAAACTCCTTTGCACTTTTCATTGAGCACTCCTTCTCATCAAAGCTACCTACTTAGTTATAGCACTTTAATTTACTAATTAAGACTGCAGTTGTTGTATTAGCCGGTCCATGGCGCGGTAACCCAAGGCTTCTATCAAATGAATACGTGAAATTTTTTCTTCATGCTCTAAATCAGCGATGGTTCTGGCCACTCTAATTAGCTTGTGCCAAGCGCGAATCGACAGCCTCATTTTATGCAATGCCTGCTCTAAAAACTCGGCATCTGCTTGTTCTAATGGGCAATATATCTCTAATTCCGATGAGCTGAGTCTAGCATTAGTTTTGCCTGCACGTTTCAGTTGATGCTCTCTGGCTGCGAGCACTCTTTGGCGAACCTTCGCTGAGCCTTCGGCCTTAACACGTTTACGGCTAAGCTCTCCTGGAGGTAGTAGGGGAATCTCTACCGATAAATCAAACCGGTCTAAAAAAGGTCCAGACACTTTATTCAAGTAACGAAGAATTTGTTCCGATGAGCTGCGGGTGTATCCCTCTTGGTAATGACCACAAGGGCTAGGGTTCATAGCGGCAATTAACTGAAAGCGAGCAGGATAGGTCACACTGTGGGCTGCGCGAGCAATAGAGATATAGCTGGTTTCTAGTGGTTCGCGCAGTGCATCTAATACCCGGCGTTCAAACTCGGTCATTTCATCAAGAAATAACACGCCGTTGTGCGCCAAAGAAATTTCTCCGGGCTTGGGATAGCTGCCTCCGCCCACCAGCGCGACTGCGGAAGAGGAGTGATGGGGTTGACGAAACGCCCGCAAACGCCAGTTTTCAGGCTCCAAACTCACGCCACTAATTGATCTTATTGCCGCCAGTTCTAATGCTTCAGCTTCGCTCATGGGCGGAAGTAAGCCCGGTAGACGACTTGCGAGCATACTTTTTCCGGTACCAGGAGGGCCGACCAATAACAGGTTATGCTCGCCTGCAGCGGCTATTTCTAAAGCGCGTTTACCACCTTCTTGGCCGATAACATCACACAGGTCAACAATATAATCGGGTTCTTGTGTGGTGATGGGGTCGGGAGTCGCCAGCTCTCCTTGTTGCCTTAGCCAAGCGGTAATGGCTAATAGGTGCGGTGCAAGGCGTGCCGGACAAGGCTGAATGACACCTGCTTCGTGGTTGTTAGCTTCGGGAAGTATTAATAGCCGGTTGTTGTCTCGGGCGGCCAGTACCGCGGGCAGCGCACCTTTGATCTGGCGTAATGCTCCGGTGAGCGCCAGTTCGCCTAAAAACTCCAGTTGCTTAAGCTGAGTGATAGGGATTTGTTCTGAGGCAGCCAAAATGGCGATAGCAATGGGTAAGTCGAAACGACCGCCTTCTTTTGGTAAATCTGCCGGGGCTAAGTTGACAGTGATACGGCGGGCGGGAAATTCAAAACCTGAATTTAACAATGCACTGCGCACTCGGTCTCGTGCTTCTTTAACGGTAGTCTCTGGTAAACCCACAATATTAAAGACGGGTAAGCCATTAGCAAGGTGGGCTTCCACGGTGACTAACGGCGCTGCCACACCTAAACTAGCGCGAGCAAAAACAACGGCGAGTGACATCCTAGTCTCCCTAATATTTTATTTTTGTTAATTCGTTTTTTTTAGCTTTTTTAACTGTGCTTTTAATGTCGATTTGTGACGCTTTTAGTTTTTGTGATCGAGAAAGTCTTGTTTAGTCTAGTTCATCATGCTAGTTGTATAGGCAAGCTTGAGTCGAACGTTCCGGCTCGGCACCCTATTGAGTGATCGGTTATATGAATTTAGTTACACGTTTCGTCAACATTATTGTGGTCCTAGTGGTGATTATTATATCTCCACTCGGGGTACTTTGGTCTGACGATAAATAACATAACCGACAGACAAAACGTAAAACCCCCGAGCTAACTACTCGGGGGTTTTTTTTTAACTGACTTTGGCAGCAACATGATGGACAACAATAAAATGAATGGCGCACAGTATATTGTTCAAACATTAAAACAACAGGGAGTGACCCAGATCTTTGGTTACCCCGGCGGCGCCATTATGCCGCTCTACGATGCCCTTTACGACGGCGGAGTTGATCACCTGCTGTGTCGCCATGAACAGGCGGCTGCATTGGCAGCAGTGGGCTATGCCAGAGCCAGTGGTCAGGTGGGAGTTTGCATGGCTACATCAGGGCCTGGCGCAACTAACCTGATCACCGGTCTGGCCGATGCCATGCTTGACTCAATTCCTTTGGTGGCTATTACCGGACAAGTACCCATGTCCGCCATTGGTACCGATGCCTTTCAAGAAGTGGACGTCTTGGGCATGTCGTTGTCTTGCACCAAACATTCTTATCTGGTCGAAAAGGCTGAAGACTTAGGCGCCATTATTGCCGAAGCATTTGAAATCGCGCGCTCTGGCCGCCCAGGCCCGGTATTAATTGATGTGCCTAAAGATGTGCAAGTAGCGTTGGTAGAACCCCTTACAACACCGATTTTTAATACCGAATCGAACCCACTAGACACTCAGGCGCTGGCCCAAGCCCACGCGTTATTGAGTGCCGCTAAGCAGCCTATTTTATATGTGGGCGGTGGTGTGGGCATGGCTAATGCGGTTCCCCAATTACGAGCATTTGCTCAGCAAACCAGTATGCCTATGGTGACCACTCTTAAGGGAATTGGTACCTTGGATCCAGATGACGAATTGTTTTTAGGCATGCTGGGCATGCACGGAACAAAAGCCGCCAACTTGGCTGTTCAGCAGAGTGATCTTCTGTTGGTGGTGGGCGCCCGTTTTGATGACCGCGTAACAGGTAAGCTGGATGAGTTTGCTGTTAATGCCAAGGTTATCCATCTTGATAAAGATGCCTCTGAGTTTGGTAAGGTACGCCATGCGCAAGTGAGCATTAATGCAGAACTCGCCACTGTGCTTGGGCTGCTCACTAATGATAAAGTAAGCGCTAATATGCAGACGATTGACGCATGGCGCGAGCATTGTAAGGCACTTAAAGCGGAGAATGCATGGCGCTACGATCATCCCGGTGAGGCCATTTATGCACCATTAATGTTGAGCCAGCTGAGTGCGGCACTGGACGATAGTGCCATGGTGAGTTGTGATGTTGGCCAGCACCAAATGTGGGTTGCTCAACACATGCGCTTTACCAGTCCGCGTAATCACCTGAGTAGTTCAGGTTTAGGCACCATGGGCTTTGGCTTGCCGGCCGCCATAGGCGCCAAGCTGGCACGGCCACAAGATGAGTCGGTATTAGTGTCCGGTGATGGCTCTTTTATGATGAACGTACAAGAGTTAGGCACACTCAAACGCGCCCAACTGCCCGTAAAAATGGTGTTATTGGATAATCAGCGATTAGGGATGGTGCGCCAGTGGCAAGAATTGTTCTTTGATGGCCGTTACAGTGAAACCATTCTGACCGACAACCCCGACTTCGTGGCCTTGGCTGCAGCTTTTAATATTCCGGGTGAAACCATTACCTGCAAAGCAGAGGTAGAGCCTGCCATACAACGCATGCTGGCGGCTGATACTGCCTATATATTGCATGTACGAATTTCTGAGCGAGAAAACGTCTGGCCTCTAGTGCCGCCCGGTGTTGCCAACGACCAGATGATGGAGAAAAAAGCATGAACCAGTATCAGTTGCAGATAGCGGCCAAGTTTCGTCCAGAAGTGCTTGAGCGAGTACTCCGGCTGACTCGCCACCGCGGTTTTCGTGTTGATGAAATGGACATGTCTACTCAAGATAATGGCCAAGGCCTAGTGATCAACATCCGAGTATTCAGTGATCGACCCATCAGTCAGCTAAGCCTGCAGTTAGAAAAGCTGTTGGATGTGACTCTAGTTCAAGTGCTAGACCAAGAACAAGCGCTAAAAAAAACAGCTTAGCTGACAGCTGTCAGCCTTAAGCTGTCAGCTAGTCAGTTAAAAAAAATGCGGAGCCCGCACTCAGCCCTGTGTCTTTTTTTAGCTAACGGCTTACAGCTGAACGCTTAAAGCTATATTGTAAATTTTAGAGATAGGCCGCTTAATTGCTGTTGCCTGTGTTACTCACGTTTTTTAGGAATTTTAGAATGCCCAAGTATCGTTCCGCCACCACTACCCACGGTCGTAATATGGCCGGTGCTCGCGCCCTGTGGCGTGCAACTGGTATGACCGAAGGTGACTTCGGCAAGCCGATTATTGCGGTAGTAAACTCCTTTACTCAGTTTGTGCCCGGCCACGTACATCTAAAGGATATGGGGCAATTGGTCGCGCGTGAAATTGAAGCCGCCGGTGGCGTCGCTAAAGAATTTAACACCATTGCTGTAGATGATGGCATTGCCATGGGTCACGACGGCATGCTGTATAGCCTGCCTAGCCGAGACCTGATTGCCGACTCGGTGGAATACATGGTTAATGCGCACTGTGCTGATGCCATGGTGTGTATTTCTAATTGTGACAAAATTACCCCCGGCATGTTGATGGCGGCGTTGCGGGTGAATATTCCGGTCATTTTTGTTTCTGGCGGACCAATGGAAGCGGGTAAAACCAAGCTGTCAGATCAAATCATCAAGCTCGACTTAGTTGATGCCATGGTACAAGGGGCCGACCCTACCGTGTCTGACTCGCAGAGCGAGCAAGTTGAGCGCAGCGCTTGTCCGACCTGTGGTTCTTGCTCAGGCATGTTTACCGCCAATTCCATGAACTGTTTGACCGAAGCACTAGGCTTGTCTCAGCCAGCCAACGGATCTTTGCTGGCCACCCACGCCGATCGCGAGCAGCTGTTTAAATCTGCTGGTCATCGCATTGTGGAGCTAACCAAGCGTTATTATGAACAAGATGACGAGTCAGCGTTACCGCGCTCTATCGCCAATAAAAAAGCCTTTGAAAACGCCATGGTATTAGACGTGGCGATGGGCGGCTCAACCAATACCGTGCTGCACCTACTGGCCGCCGCGCATGAAGCGGACGTCGACTTTACCTTAGACGATATTGATACGCTGTCTCGTAAGGTGCCCCAGCTGTGTAAAGTGGCACCCTCGACGCCTAAGTATCATATGGAAGACGTACACCGCGCCGGTGGCGTAATGGGTATTTTAGGTGAGCTGGCGCGCGCCGGTTTACTGCACACCGAACTGCCGACCGTGATGGGCATGACCTTGGCCGAACAGTTAGCCAAGTACGACATTATGGTCACCGAAGACGAAGCGGTTAAAACCATGTTCCGTGCAGGTCCTGCTGGCATTCGTACCGTTAAAGCTTTCAGTCAAGATTGTCGCTGGCCTACCTTGGATAACGACCGTGCCGAAGGCTGTATTCGTAGTCTAGAGCATGCTTATAGCCTAGAAGGTGGTTTGGCGGTGTTATCGGGTAACTTGGCCGTTGACGGTTGTATCGTGAAAACGGCTGGTGTGTCTGACGACAACCTAGTGTTTCGCGGCCCAGCACGAATCTATGAAAGCCAAGATAGCGCAGTAGCGGGCATCTTGGGTGGCGAAGTGCAAGCCGGTGACGTAGTGGTTATTCGCTACGAAGGCCCTAAAGGCGGCCCAGGTATGCAAGAAATGCTCTATCCCACCACTTATCTTAAATCGATGGGTCTGGGCACCAAGTGTGCACTGATCACCGATGGTCGCTTCTCGGGCGGTACCTCTGGCTTGTCTATTGGTCACGTATCTCCAGAGGCTGCGAGCGGTGGCACCATCGCCTTAGTAGAAAACGGCGATATTATTGATATCGATATTCCAGGGCGCAGCATAGTGCTGGACGTATCCGCAGCCGACTTGGCCACGCGTTGTGAACAAATGAACGCCAAAGGCGATCAGGGCTGGAGTCCTGCAGAAGTGAGAGAGCGTAAAGTGTCTTACTCGCTGCGTGCCTATGCTTCACTGGCTACCAGTGCCGACAAAGGTGCGGTACGCGACATCAGCAAGCTAGGGGGATAAAGATGGCACAACCGGCATTGAAAGAAGCCGCCGCATTACGCTCTGCGAGCGAGTATTTACGCCGCATCTTACTGTCTTCGGTTTATGAGGCAGCGCGAGTAACACCATTAACGCCGCTGAAGAAAATATCTGAGCGTTTAGGTCATTCGGTATCGCTAAAACGGGAAGACATGCAGCCCGTGCATTCTTTCAAGTTACGGGGTGCCTATAACAAAATTGCTCAGCTTAGCCCCGAGCAATTGCAAGCAGGGGTGATAGCCGCCTCGGCCGGTAATCACGCCCAAGGGGTGGCCTTATCGGCCGCCAAGTTAGGGATTAATGCCACCATAGTAATGCCGGTTGTCACCCCGGATATTAAGATAGATTCGGTACGTCGTTTCGGCGGTAAGGTGATCTTACACGGTAATAACTTTGATGAAGCTTACGCCCGTTGCTTGGAGTTGGCCGAAGAACATCAGCTGACGCTGATCCCTCCGTTTGACGATCCGGATGTGATTGCCGGCCAAGGTACTATCGGCCGGGAGTTACTGGAGCAAGACACGCGATTAACTCATGTGTTTGTACCTGTTGGTGGCGGTGGATTGGCGGCGGGAATAGCCGTTTATATTAAACAGCTACTGCCACAGGTTAAGGTAATTGGCGTAGAGGCCGAAGGCTCGGCCTGTTTGAATGCTGCGCTTAAGGCGGGTGAAATTGTCACCCTAGATCGAGTGAGCACCTTTGCCGATGGCGTGGCGGTTAAGCGTATTGGCACCGAGACGTTTCGTTTGTGTCAGCAATATCTTGATGGCGTAGTGACGGTCAGCTCAGATGAAATTTGTGCAGCTCTGAAGGATATTTTTGAGGATACCCGTGCCATTGCCGAGCCTTCGGGCGCGCTGGCGCTGGCGGGACTGAAGAAATACAGCCAAGCCGGGGATTATTCCCATGCCCGCATGGCTGCCATTCTCAGTGGTGCTAACGTGAACTTTCACTCTTTACGTTATGTTTCTGAGCGCTGCGAGCTGGGTGAAAAACGCGAAGGTGTGCTGGCGGTGACCATCCCCGAGCGTAAAGGTGCGTTTGTGACCTTTTGTGAAGTGTTGGGCAATCGCATGGTGACTGAGTTTAACTATCGTTATTCATCCGATGACAAGGCGGCAGTATTAGTGTCGGTGCGTCTGACAGATGGCGATCGAGAGTTAACCCAGATCATGATGGAGCTGGAGCAATCCGGCTATCAGGTTGGTAATATGACGGACAACGATTTAGCTAAATCACATGTGCGCTATATGGTTGGCGGTCGTCCGCCTAAGGCGTTGCACGAGCGGTTATACAGCTTTCGCTTTCCTGAGCAGCCAGGTGCATTAATGCGGTTTTTGCACACCTTAGGTACGCGCTGGAATATTAGCTTATTCCACTATCGTAACCAGGGGGCCGAGTTTGGCCGCGTGTTATGTGCCTTTGAATTGCCTGATGCCGATCTAGCTTCTTTTGAGCAACACTTGCTCGAGTTAGGCTATCGTTGGGATGAGGTGACGCAAGATCCTGCCTATAAATTCTTCTTGGCTCATTAATGGTAAGTTGATCTTTTGATAGGTGGTTTGCGGAGCAGAATGAAGGGGAAATAAGAGAAGGCAACACGATAATCCTGATGGATTACTGTGTTGCCTTTTTTATGTAAACGCAGCCTAGCTGCGTTTACAAATTAGTGCAGTAATAATTTAATTAAACGTAGTGACAGAACCTAAATTACTCTTATCACGCTGGTGGTGTACCTTCAGCGTTAGAAATAACGGCATCAATTTGTACCAAAGCGTCCATAGGGATAGCTGATACGCCAACGGTTGTTCTTGCAGGAAGATCGCTGTTGAAGAAAGTGGTGTAAACTTTGTTTACCGCATCAATATCGGCGATATTTTTCAGCTGGATATTGATTTTAACCGCATCGTCCATCACGTGGCCGATACTTTCTACAATCGCTTTAATATTTGTTAAGCACTGCTTTGCCTGCTCTGTTACATCACCCGCTACCACTGCACCCGTTTTTGGGTCTACAGGTAATTGAGCTGAAAGGTGATTGTAATGAGAGAAGGCGACAGTTTGTGTAGATAGAGCACACTTTGGGGCATTTTCCGTATTGTTTGCTCTGATGACGATTCCATGTCGGTCTTCGACAGCTTGTGGGGGGGTGCCATCTCCGTGTGACACAACCGCATCAATCTGTACCAAAGCATCCATAGGCAAAGCTGAAGCTGCAATTACGGTTCGTGCTGGAACATAGGCCACAGCTCTAGCAATGGACGAGTCTGGGAAAAACGTGGTGTACACTTCGTTGACGGCATCAATGTCAGCAAGGTTTTTCAGGAAGATATTTACTTTAACAATATCGTCAAAGGGAACGTCGATACTTTCTAAAATAGCCTTGATATTCTTCAGGCACTGTCCTGTTTGCTCTTTAACGCTACCCGCGATCAGTTTACCCGTTGCAGGGTCGACCGGTAATTGAGCTGAAATATTGTTGTAATGAGAAAAAGCCACTGTGTGTGTAGATACACTACTCTTTGGCGCATTTTCCGTGTTTTTTGCCACCTTTACGAGGTCGCAAGGTGCTTGTGGAGCCGTTCCTTCACCGTTTGAAAGCAGGGCATCAACTTGCAGCAAGGCACCATCCAGAGGCAAAGCTGCCACTGCGACAGTTGTCCGTACGGGAAGATAGTTCTGGAAAAAGGTTGCATAAACGGCGTCTACAGCGCCAATGTCCGAGATGTTCTTCAAGAAGATATTGATTTTAACAACATCGTCCATGACGTGGTCGATACTTTCTACTATGGCTTTAATGTTCTCAAAGCACTGCTTTGCCTGCTCGGTGATATCACCAGCCACAATGGCACCCGTTTTAGAGTCTACAGGTAATTGCGCTGAAATATTATTGTAATGAGAAAAAGCGACAGATTGTGTAGAGATAGAATTTACTGGTGCATTTTCCGTGTTTCTTGACAGTTTTATAATAGTGCTACTCATAGCGATATTTCACCTATTCAGTGTAATTTAGCGTGGACTTCATTTCGCCACGGCGGGATGGGATCTTGGGGAGGGGGGTCCCAAGATCCTTGTAATGCATTGTGCTAGCAGGCTGTTGGTGCTATAGCCTGCTAGCTGGTAGTCTCATCATCTTCAGTTAAAGCAATTGCTGCTTTGTTGAGGGCTGGATGGGAGCTTACATATTCAGGGAGGATCAGCCAGCAGCCAATACACCACCAATAACCGCAACCACGCCACCCAGAGCACGGGTAATGCGGTTATCGGCTTTCAGCATGACGGTACCTAGGCCACGGCCAACAAAGGTAATGGCCAGGGTAGCGATGACGAAGCCGGCCATGTAAGACATCAGGCTGGCGCCAGCAGTCATTTCGGTGCCGTGTGCGTAGCCGTGGGTGATCATGAACAGGGCGACTAGGGTGCCGCCAACGACGGTGGGCAGTTTTGCCATGGTGGCGATCAGAACACCGGCTAGCAGAACCGACATGGCGATGCCCATTTCCACACCAGCCAGACTCAAGCCGCCCCAGGCCAGGGCCGAACCTACCATCATGCCACCCACGACAAACAAGGGAGTACCATTTTTCATGGCAGTGTTCTGGCGGATGCTCCAGAAACCGATGGCGGCCATGGCCAACAGGTGGTCAAGGCCCATCATCGGGTGTAGCAAACCGCTAAGAAAATCGTTGTGGGTGTGCAGCACGCCATGGCCGGGGTGGGCTACGGCTGCGGTGGCGGTTAGCATCAGGCCAACGGTCATCAGCAATTTGGTCATTTTGTTCATGGTGTTCTCCGTTTGTTCTTTCTGTTTAATATTAAGTTATTTTACTACTGTGTTTTGACTAGGTCGGGACCGCTTAGGCAGTGCTGCCTACTTTTCCGGGTCTGCGCTCGGGCAGCATACCCTGCTTCAGGATGAAGCTGATGATTTCTTCCACGCCTACGCCGTCGTACAGATTGGCGAATATGAAAGGGCGCTCACCGCGCATTTTTTTGGAGTCTCGCTCCATCACATCCAGCGAGGCATGTACGTATTTGGCGATGTCGATCTTGTTAATGATCAACAAGTCCGATTTGGTGATGCCGGGGCCGCCTTTACGGGGGATTTTGTCGCCTGCGGCTACGTCGATGACGTACAGAGTCAGGTCGGACAGTTCCGGGCTGAACGTGGCTGCTAGGTTATCGCCGCCGGATTCCACCAGCACCAGCTCCAGGTTGGGATGACGCGTTTGCAGATCGTCAATTGCCGCCAAGTTCATGGAGGCATCTTCTCGGATGGCGGTGTGCGGACAGCCGCCAGTTTCCACGCCGAGAATGCGATCGGCTGGTAGTGCGTCGTGCTTCAGCAGAAAGTCAGCATCTTCACGGGTGTAGATGTCATTGGTGACTACGGCGATATTGTAGTGATCCTTCAGGGCGCTGCACAGTTGGCGTAACAGGGCGGTTTTTCCGGAACCAACCGGGCCACCTACGCCTACTCGTAAACAATGTTTCATTGCTACCTTTCCTTCTTGTGAGGTCGAAGCGTTCAGCTTCGGAATAATCTTGAATATTGAGTTTCATGCTGGGCGCTACCGAGAGCCAGTCCCGGCAGAGTTGGGCCCAGTTGCTCGTTGGTTAACGCCAGCGCGGTGTCGACTGCTGCCACCAGTTGGGGGCGTAACTGTTCGTTCAGGCGTTGTGCGGCAGTATGCCCCAAGGGCATAGCTTTACACGCGACTGCGAGTTGGTTTTCTAGCCAACCCCAGGCAAAGCCGAGCAAGCTTTGACGCACCGGCACTTGCCGTTGGTGTGCTGTCCAAGCGAATACGGTGACGTAACCGGGGTCTTCCGGCAGTTGGGCGTGGCCCTGCTCTGCCTGCGGTTGCAGCGATAGGCTGGTGAGCAAGCGCATCAAGGCCTGGCCTAAACGCGTGTCTTCATCGCTGAGTTCGGCGGTTTCGCGGTTGGCGTGCAGCCAGTCGTTCCAGAGCGCGAGGCCATCACTGTCGCCGATGGCCCAGCAGTTCTGTAACCGCGCCAGTACCGGCAATTCGCAGCGGGTTAGGCCATCGTCGAGCACGCCTTCCAGCCACTCGCCCAGTTCCTGCTCGTTTTTCACCCAGCCCAGTTCAAACGCACTCTCCAAACCTTGTGACCAGGCGAATGCACCAATCGGCAAAGCTGGGCTGATCAGTTGCATCAATCCCAGCAGCGCCAGATCACTGGCCACGACTGGCTGGTTATCAGTGTGCATGGCTATGGTCGTCGTCATGAGAGTGCCCATGGGAGTGATCATGCCCGTGACCATGAGCGTGCTCACGACCGGCGTGTGCGTAAGCGCCGGATTCCGGATCAAACGGCGCCTGGTGGTGGCTCAGGGTGGCACCCAACAATACCGCCAGCTCTTCCAGTACGTGATCCGGCGGGAATCGCACCCAGTGGCGGCCGTCTGCATCTGCGCCAATGGCGAGGGACACGTGGCGGTTGCCCAGGTGGTAGCACAGGCGCCCCAGAGGCAGGCCGTTGTCGATGAACGCGGTGGTTACCGGCTCGTCGGCGGCACAAATGCGGATCACCTCACCGCTGCTGGCCTGCAGCAAATCGCCGTGGCGCAGCACCGGGCCACGATCGAGGAACAGGCCGACGTCGCGGCCGTTATCGGTCACCGCCTTCAAGCGGCCACGGATGCGCAGCTCGTAGGGTAAGGTCAGTGTGTCGTACACATCGGCCTGAGTGCTTCCGTCTATTCTCTTTGTTAATTCAAGCATTTAGTTGTCCTTGCAAGCGATTTAGAACAAATGATAGCGCTGGGCCAATGGTAACTCAGACAGCGGCTCACAGGTCAGTAACACGCCATCGGCGTGAACTTCGTAGGTTTGTGGGTCCACCGTCAGAACCGGGCAGGCGTCATTCAGCTTCATATCACTCTTACGCATCTGGCGGACATTTTTAACCGCCACCAGCGGGCTCTTCAGGCCCAGTTTTTCTTCCAGCCCGGTGTTCATGGCGGCTTGACTGACGAAGGTCATTCGGGTTGCTGCTGCCGCGCGGCCTAAGGCACCGAACATGCGGCGGTAATGCACCGGCTGTGGCGTAGATATGGAAGCGTTGGGGTCGCCCATGGCAGCTCCGGCTATCATGCCGCCTTTCAGGATGATCGACGGTTTGACGCCGAAGAACATCGGTTTCCACAACACCAAATCTGCAAACTTTCCGACTTCTATGGAGCCGACTTCGTGACCAACGCCGTGGGTAATCGCCGGGTTGATGGTGTATTTGGCGATGTAACGCTTCACTCGGAAGTTGTCGGTGCCGCGCTCTTGGTCTTCCGGCAACAGGCCGCGCTGAAGGCGCATTTTGTGCGCAGTTTGCCAAGTGCGACACACCACTTCGCCAATGCGGCCCATGGCCTGAGAATCAGAAGAGATCATCGAAATCACCCCCATGTCATGAAGGATGTCTTCGGCGGCAATGGTTTCGCGACGGATGCGGGAATCGGCAAAGGCCACATCTTCTGGAATATTCGGGTCTAAGTGGTGACATACCATCAGCATGTCGAGGTGTTCATCAATGGTGTTAATGGTGTACGGCCGGGTCGGGTTGGTGGACGACGGCAATACGTTGGGCAGGCTACAGGCGACAATAATGTCGGGCGCGTGACCACCACCAGCACCTTCGGTGTGGTAGGTATGAATGCAACGATCTTTGAAGGCCGCCAGCGTGTCTTCCACGAAACCGGACTCGTTCAGGCTGTCGGCGTGAATGGCTACCTGTATGTCGTAGCGATCGGCCACATCCAGTGCGTTGCTGATGGAGGCCGGTGCTGCGCCCCAATCTTCGTGAATTTTTAGGCTCATAGCACCGGCTTTAACTTGTTGCTCCAGCGCTTCTGGCGTACTGGCGCTGCCTTTGCCGAGAAAGCCGATGTTGATCGGTAAATCATCCACCGCCTGCATCATTTTGCCCAGATGCCAGGGGCCGGGCGTGTGGGTGGTCGCGACCGAGCCAGTGGCCGGGCCGGTGCCGCCGCCGATCATAGTGGTTAAACCACTCATCAGCGCTTCGTCGACCTGCTGTGGACAGATATAATGCACGTGGGTATCGACGCCGCCGGCGGTCAGGATGTGACCTTCACCAGCGATGATTTCAGTACCAGGGCCGATAACGATGTCGATATCGGGTTGGGTATCCGGGTTACCGGACTTGCCGATAGCCGCGATGCGACCGTTTTTCAGGCCCACATCGGCTTTAACGATACCCCACCAGTCGATGACGATGGCGTTAGTGATCACTGTGTCCATCACAGCGTCGTCACAACGCTGGCTCTGGCCCATGCCGTCACGAATCACTTTGCCGCCACCGAATTTTACTTCTTCACCGTAATGGGTGTGGTCGTGTTCGATTTCGATCCACAATTCGGTATCACCGAGGCGGATCCGGTCACCGGTAGTCGGCCCATACATATCCGCATATGCTTGGCGGGAAATCTTCATGTTGCTGCTCCCTCTTTCGAGCTCTTATCTAGTGGTCCCATAACCTCACCACGAAAGCCGTAAATGCGGCGCAGGCCGGAAAACGGAATCAACGACACTTCACGACTCTGACCTGGCTCGAAACGAATAGCCGTACCTGCGGCGATAGCCAGGCGATAGCCGTAAGCTTGTTTACGATCCAAGCGCAACGCCGGATTGGTTTCGGCAAAGTGATAGTGGGACCCGACCTGTATGGGGCGGTCACCGGTGTTGGCGACACTGATGGTGATGCTTTCACGGTCGACACACAGTTCGATGTCACCGCTTTGCAGTTGATATTCACCGGGGATCATAGTGAGCCTCCTCAGACAATGGGATGATGAACGGTGACCAATTTGGTACCGTCGGGAAAGGTGGCTTCGACCTGCACGTCCTGGATCATCTCGGCAACGCCCTCCATCACATCGTCACGGGTCAGTATTTCACGGCCGGCACTCATCATGTCCGCCACGGTGCGGCCTTCGCGAGCGCCTTCCATAATGGCGCAACTGATCAGCGCAATCGATTCAGGGTAGTTCAGCTTGAGGCCTTTGGCCTTGCGGCGCTCGGCAAGCAGCCCCGCGGTAAACAACAGCAACTTGTCTTTATCTCTTGGTGTTAATTCCATCGCTAACTCCGTAGTCGTCGACGTTCTGTATTGGTGGCCTATGCCACTTAACAAGCATAGGCGCTGATCGGCGCCAAAGCAGGTGCTTTGACGTGAATAATCAGGTCAGCCAGATCCGAGGCACTGTCGCCTCGTGTCCGGTCAGCCGCGGGCGCAGAATGACGCGCGCCTGTTGAAATAAATCCCATACTTCGTTGCGTTCATGGCCAAGGTAGCGAACCAGCAGCACGCCACGGCGATAAGTTACCGCCCAGCGACAGTTGGCGGGCAGCTGTGCACGCAGCGCTTCGATGGCTTCCGTAGGATCGGCTAGGCCAATCGCCCATAAAGTAGCGTGAACGGTGGCACCGCCCTGTCCCCATTTGCCGGTGAACCGGCGATGACTGGGGTCCAGTGACTGGCGCTCTAACCACAAGGGGCGGCCATTACGGGTAACCTGAAAGCGTTGCTCGAGGTGGCCGTTGACGAATGGCAGATCGCTGGCGGGGCGACCGAGGCCAAGAATTTCCCAACCTAGGCATTTGGCGTCGTCTGCCAGCTCAACGATGAACGTTTGCTCGCCACGGGAGCCGTCGAACGCCAGGGTTTCCTGGGGCAGCCATTCCAGCGTAGCGCCATCAGCCACTTTCAGGTGGGTATACTGAGTCCAGGCGACGCCGTTACTGTCGGCTTTATAGAGTTTATTGGCGGAAGGCGTGGTTAACAGGGCATGAGCGCCCGCAGCCACGGTTACATCAACGTTGAGCGCATCACCACTAACCAGTCCGCCGGGCGGGTGCAACAGGTACACATGACAGCAGCCGTCGCGGCCTTCCGGGTAAAACGGTCTCTGCACACGCAAGGGCCCAAAATGGTGGGCTTTGACCATGCTGGTGATGGTTGCATCACCGGCCGTGCGGGTACCAAACCCCAGCGTTAAAGAGGCCGCCCAGTGGCGGCCGGCATCAAAACGATGCCCAGAATCCACAACTGCCCGTTGTTTTACGGGCATATAAGATAGAGTCGTCATGCCATCGAACACCTTTTTATGATCCCAATACCGCACCGTCGCCGAATCATCAGCCGATTTTCCTGACAGGCAGGACTATAAGCTGAAGATAGCAGAATGCTCTGGAACGTCCACGTGCGCGGGTACGGGTCAGGTTGACGGAGTCGGCTTATCAGCCGCCGCCGCTGATTACAGCTTGCGAGCATTGATTGCTTGAAAAATGTAAAATTGATGTAGATAAAATTCGTATACAGATTAGGGCGGAGACGAACGTCTCTGGGTGTGTATGCCAATTTTAGGAACTCAAAGGTCTGAAAATACAGACTTTTCGAACCACCAGCTGTGCCCTGTGCCGATTATATCGCAGTGAAAAAAAACCGTCTAGTCTCAAAGGGCAGTTTTATCAAAAAATTATTTTAATTTGATTGTCAGTCTCATGTGGCCAATGACAGACCTGACTAACTTGGCCTGGGTGATGAGGTGCGGGGTTTTAATATCTAATTAATTTATTAAGTAACGGCGCTATTTTTGTTGCTCTGCAAAGGTAGGACAAAGGGCCTTGCTCCAGCGGCGCGCTGCAAGCACTGACGGCCAGCACATGACATCCGACCTTCATAGATTATGGGGGTGGCGAAACAGTAGGAATTCTTTTCGGCAATGTCATGTGCTAGTTGATGGAGCCGCTCCCTTCATCCTCCTTGATGTTATTATCAGACTAAATATCTGACCAACAGGGAGAAGTGCGAATGAAACTGGGCTTTATCGGAATAGGACTGATGGGCAAGCCGATGACACAGCGTTTGCTACAGGCCGGTTTTGAAGTATCGGTGTGGAACCGTAGCGCAGATAAACTCGCCGACGTTAAGGCTGCAGGAGCTATCGTTGCGGGCAGTATTGGCGAGCTAGTTGAGCAAGTCGATATTGTGCTGTTGTGCCTAGCCAATACTGCCGTGGTGGAAGAGGTGGTCTTCGGTGCTGGTGGCGTAGCTGAGTTTGGCCATGGCAATCAGCTATTGGTCGACTTCTCTAGTTCGGACCCACAAGCTACCCGAGATTTTGCCGCCCAGCTTAAAAAGCGGTGTGCCATGAATTGGGTCGACTCGCCAGTATCAGGCGGTGTAGCCGGTGCCGAGCAAGGCACGCTAGCCATTATGTGTGGTGGTGAGGCACCAGATATAGAGCGCATTCGCCCACTGCTAGCGCCGTTATCGCAACGTGCCACTCACATGGGGCCGGTTGGGGCAGGACAGGTCACTAAGGTCTGTAATCAGATGATAGTGGGCTGTAACTTGCTAGTGCTGGCCGAGATGACGGCACTGGCTAAGGCCAGTGGGGTTGATGCCCAGAAAATTCCCGAAGCGTTGGCCGGTGGCTTTGCCGATTCTAAGCCGATGCAGATCACCGGACCGTTAATGGCAACGGAGTCTGATCCGGATCCAAAGTGGCATGTGCGCACTTTGTTGAAGGACTTAGATATGGCTGTAGCGCACAGTTTGCGCGAGGGCAGCGCGGTGCCGATGTCGGGATTGGCTGCACAGTTGATGCGTCAACACGGCAGCAAGGGGTATTTAGAGCGAGACCCCGCCACCCTCATCAAGTTGTACAAAGACTAAAGAAAAGGAGCCGCAAGGCTCCTTTTTATTTGAATATAGTGATGGGTTAAACCACACAATACTAAACCTTAAAGACTAGGGGTTTATTTGCCACGGAACCCACGGAAAAATAGAGATAAATTCTGAAAAACACTTTATGAGTAAGACCTAAGACAAAGCTTTAAACCGTCAGCTGTAAGCGAGCAGCTAAAACAGACACAGATCTCTGTAGGGTCCAATTCATTGGACCGCTTTTAGGCTGTGCCATGGTTTTTGTGCGAATGAATTCGCCCCTACAGAGTACGGAGCTTTGTTTTAGTTTTTACCAATAAAATATCTTGGTATTTTTCGATCTTATCTCATCTTAATTTTTCCGTGGTTTCCGTGGATTCCGTTGCGAAATAGCTCTAGTTTTGGCTTTGGTATTAGTTTTTTTGTCACTAGCCGTAAATAAAAAAGGAGCCTTGCGGCTCCTTTTTCGTATTGGTGGTCATCACTACTTTTAGCTTACTGGAATTACAGCAACTGCAGTTGTGAGTCCCAGGCTGTGGCGATAGTACTCGTTGGCCTGACTCACCTCTTTACGCTGCTCGGCTAAACGGGCCAGCAAGATATAATCTTGAGCGGCTGGTTGCAGGGCAATGGCTTGCTGCAGGTGTTGCTCGGCCTGCTCTGGCTTATCGTCCTTAAGGTATAGCTGGCCTAAGGTTGAATGCAGTTCGGCTAGCGACTCATTCTTGGCCTTTTTCTCAAGCGTCGTTAACAGAGGGTGATAGTCACCCAGCTGCAGCTGAGCGATGCAAGTTAGCAGGCGGGCATCAGTGTTCTTACTCAGGCCATCCAGCAGTAGCTGTTGTGCTTCCTTATCGGCTTTAAGCGCAATAAGGCGTTCGCATAACGGTACCAGAATATCGGCTTGGTATTTCTCCTTGCGAGGCAAACCTTGCCACAGCGTGATAAGGCCAGCACTGCCATCGGTGTTAGCGGTATCGTCAAACCAGCCGGCATAGGCAAGCTGTTTCAGAGTTTCTTGTTCTTCAGTCTCAATCAGCCCTTGGCTAGCTAGCGCATCCAGCGTGGTCATCAGCGGTTGCCATTGGCCGGTAGCGAGGTACACGTCTTTTTGTAACTTGAGCAGGGCCGGATGGCTGCCGTATTCTTGCTCTAGTTGCTGCACACCGGCTAAAGCGAGTTCAAACTGTCCTTGCTGATACTGCAAACGAGTTTGTGTTAGGCCAACGGCTAAGCCTGCACCAGGATTATGCTTATGAGCTAAGCGCAAATACTCATCACGCTTGGTGTCATGGCCCAGCGCCTGAGCGGCGGTGGCGGCATTAAGGTAGTTAAGCAGTGCTAAGTCGTTACCTTTAGCGCCTTTTAACAGCATTTTTTCGGCGGCGGCATAGTCTTCGGCAACCAAAGCCTGCATACCACTTTGGGTATAATTTAGGGCTTTACGGCGGCGGCGACCGACAAACCAGCTACGGGTTTTGTGGCCGATACCAAAAATGCGGCCCAGCAGCCATTCAATGAATAGCAGTGCCACGTAGAACAGCAGTATGCAAATTAAAAATACCGTAGCGGTAGTTTCAATGGTGTAACTGCCGATGGCTAATAACATATAGCCCTGCTGGCCGGTAATGTCCGGGCCGACAATAAGACCGGCGGCCAGGATGACGATGATAATCGCAAGACGGATCATAGACTTCCCCTTACTGGCCAGTTAGCAGACGTTGTAGTCTGTCATCTAGCAGTTGCTTTAAGCTACCTTGCGCGGTGAACTGCTCAGGATAATCTACCTTAATTTGCTGAACGCTTAATTGCTCAAGTTGCTCAAGCATAAATTGGCGCACGCTGTCATCGGCAAAGTAATCCTGCAACCACTGTTTAGATTGTTCTAAGGAGCTGTCGTAAATTTCTTGTTGCTCGCGATACACCGCCAGCTGAGCTTGTAACAGCTTACCTTTGAGGTTTTCGCTTAAATACCAATGCTGCTGTGGTGATAACAAGGCTTCTACATTGCCGTCGCGGCGGCGCACGGTAACAAAGTCATCGCTGAAGCTGGCCCAGCTGTTCTTCAAGTTTGCTTTCCAGTCACTGACCGACTCAGATACCGCAAAGTCGGGTTCTTCGGCGCGCGCCATAATTACACCGTCTAGCTGTAATTTATCAACTTGATCGTTAATGCTATTGAGCTTGATAACCAAACCTTCGCGGTCGATTTTTTTCACCGACTTAATGCTGGCAATATCGTCGGCTAAAGCGCGACGAGTCGGCGTCAAGCTAGGGTCATTCAGTGCGGCTAGACGCTCGTCTGCATTGGCCAACATCATGGCAGCAGCAACAACATCTTGCTCTAACCACAGTTTACGGCCGGCCATGCGGACCAGATATTCGGCTTCGGCCAGCATCCAGTCGTTAGGGCGCTTGCTGTCCAAGTCTAAGACCTTGCGTGAGACACCTTCAATTTGTTCATTGAGGCTGTCTTGCTGGCTGGCCACATTAGCTAATTGTTTAGCCTGTTTGCTTTCAGCTGTCTGTAATGAGCTTTGTAGTTGTTGCTCTTGCTGCTGCATTTTTTGCTGCAGCTGACCAATTTGTTCGGCTTGAACCAACGCTTGATTGTGGCCATGCCAATAGAGAATGGCGGCCAGCACAATAGCGATAATAATGGCAATAATCGCCAGTATCTTGCCAGAGCCAGAGGTTTTGGCTGTTTTAGGCGGTGGAGAGGTCGGCTCTGTTCCCTGCGCTTGAGTCGTGCTCTTGGCCTGAGTATTTGGGGTGAGCACCGGATCAGGCTGAGGCTTGTTTGTTTCAGTCTTGGTTGATGCTTTACTCAGATCGGGCTGTTTTTTGCCGGCATCTGGCTTTGCTGGAGTCGAGCTCACGTCAGCGGGTTTCTGCTCACTGGCGCCTATCTTATTATGCTCTTGATTATTATCTTTTTTATCTGTCATTGCGTTTCCTCTCATCCAGAGCGGCAATCAGAGCCTGATTGGATGCACCTTCTGCATTTATGATCTGAGTGAAGCCCAGCTCCTTGGCCTCAAGTACCACACGGATGCTGGGAACAATCAATAAACGGCTTCGCAGCCAGTCCTTTGCGCGGTCGTTGGTCAGCTGAACAATATGGCTCAATAACCCGCCACTGGTGATGATAATACTGTCCACTTGCTTACTCTGCCAGCTTTTCACGAGTTTACCGTTTGGGTCCGAACGATATTGGCGTCGATATACTTCACAATAGTCGACCCGAGCGCCTCTGTCGGTCAAGGTGGGCGCTATCATGTGGCGCCCACCGTTACCGCGCAAAATAATAACGCGCCGGCCCGCTAATTGCGTGAGCCCCGGTAGTGAAATAATGCCCTCAGAACGTGGGTCGTCAGGTACGGCAGCGCCAAGAATACCTACGGCAGTAAAGGCATCTCCAGTCGCTTGGCCTACTGCAATATAGTGCGCGTTAGGCCAGTCCATGTGGTGCTGCTGTAAGGCATTATCGGTAAAATCGACCGCATGTACGCTGACCGCTATCACATAATCGTGTTCTGATAGCTGGCCAAGGAGCTCAGGAAGTCGGTGTGATTCGGCTCCTTCAACAAAGCTTAGCAAAGGGCTTACCACCGGCTGGTGGCCAGCCGCACATAACGCCTGACTCAAGCTACTAGCCTGAGGCTCGGGGCGAACCACCAGCGGTATCATGACTGATATACCTCGGCTAAAATTTTGTCTGCACCACGGGCGAGTAGGCGTTTTGCCATTTCAGCACCCATCTCTTGCCCTTGATTTGCCGGGCCGATCGCTTCTTCATAAATCACTTCGCTGCCATCGGGGCGGCCAACTAAACCACGCAACCATAACTGGTCGCCTTGCAGTTCAGCGTAAGAACCGATAGGAACCTGACAGCCGCCTTGTAAACCCCGATTCATGGCGCGTTCGGCTTCTACTCGCAGGCGAGTGTCGTGATGGTCAAGCGGTGCTAGTAATTCAAGTAGCTCGGCATCATCTAAGCGGCACTCAATACCTACGGCACCTTGGCCGTTGGCGGGCAGGCTGTCTTCTGGGCTCATGAAGCCGGCGATACGCTCTGCTAATTCCAAACGCTTAAGTCCAGCTACCGCTAAAATAATGGCATCGTATTCGCCATCATCTAGCTTGCGTAGGCGGGTTTGCACGTTGCCACGTAACATTTTCACTTCTAAGTGCGGGTAGCGAGCACGAATTTGGCACTCGCGACGCAAGCTGGCTGTGCCTACTACGGCACCGACAGGCAGTTGTTCTAAATGCGTGTAATTATTTGAAACAAAAGCGTCGCGCGGGTCATCACGCTCGCAAATGACCGTAAGACCCAATCCCTCAGGGAACTCTACCGGTACGTCTTTCATCGAGTGCACGGCAATGTCAGCTCTGTCTTCCAACATGGCTTGCTCGAGCTCTTTAATAAACAGCCCTTTGCCGCCAATTTTGGCTAAAGGAGTATCAAGCAGCACATCACCTTTGGTGGTCATCGGCACCAGCTCAACGGTAATATGGGGGTGCAGCTGTTCAAGCCGCGCTTTAACATCGTGAGCCTGCCACAGGGCCAACATACTCTTGCGGGTAGCGATGCGGATGGTGCGATTTGCCATTTGAATCTCTTCTCTATATCCAGTAATAGGCTGATATTATCATTCCTGTGCTGGCATTGCAGGAAGGAAAGCAGGTTCGGCTTTATCTTAGGGCTTCAGCTGTGACATATATTGTTCATCTAGCGCCAAATTGCTACCATGATCACACTTTTGACCCATTTTGGGTCTGTGTCGGTCCACCAAAGGCCTGTACCCTTGCACGCGAATTTTCACCGGCTCGTAGAGCGAAGTGATCAATTTAATCAGCAAAAACAAGCTCATGCCCTAGCGGTAATGAGCCGGTATGGCCAGCAAGTGTTTCAATTGCTGCCAGTATTGCTGCATTACAACCACCCCCTGTTACCGGGCTACGTGCCGGGTGATGTTCCTGCGGGCGTGTGCCACTTCCTACCCAACTCCCGCCAACAACAGTTTATTGATGAGCTGTGCCAAGCCGCTAATGGCCATCAAGGCCTAGAGTCCGGTCAAAATGAAATTTTTGGCCTGTACTCCATGGGTAGCACCTCGTCTATTGGCCAAAGCAGAGAATCCGATCTCGACGTTTGGGTCTGTTATTCCCACTTGATGGCGCCCGAACGAGCGGCGTGGCTGCAACAAAAGTGTTTGCTCATTTCTCAGTGGGCAGAGCAGCGCCAGGTAGAGCTCAATTTATTTCTGATCCCCGATAATAAATTTCGTACCGACAATCAGCAGTCGGTAGAAGGCGAAAGCTGTGGCAGTGCTCAGCATTTGCTGCTGCTTGATGAGTTTTATCGTAGCCACCTGTGCATTGCCGGTAAGCGACTGGTATGGATGTTTGCGCCAGGTAAGCTTGGGCCAGACTACGACAGCTTTGTGGCCGAGCAGTTTGCTAATGGCATGCTTAATCATGACGAATGGCTAGACTTGGGCGGGTTTGATCGAATTCCGGCGGAAGAGTACTTTGGATCGGCACTGTGGCAGTTGTATAAAAGCATCGACTCGCCTTATAAAGCCGTGCTTAAAACCGTGTTAATGGAAGCTTACTCTCACGAGTATCCCGATACTCAGCTGCTGTGCCGTCATCTTAAAGGGCACTTTCAAAGTGCCGAACGGCTTGATGAACGCCAAGATCACTATATGTTGATGCTGGAAAAAGTAACTGGGTATCTTAAATCGATTGGTGACGAAAAACGGTTAGATCTAGTGCGCCGCTGTTTCTATTTAAAGGTATCTGAAGGCCTAGATTTTTCTCACACTCAGCAAGCCGCTTATGCATGGCGTATCGAGCAGATTAATCAGTTGATTTCAGCATGGGGTTGGTCGGCAGAAAAAGTTGCCTTGCTGAATAACCGTGCCAGCTGGAAGGTGGAGCAGGTTAAGTCTGTTTATGTTGAGCTGCTAGAAGCGCTGATGCTGAGTTATCGCAATCTTATTCAGTTTGCCCGCCGCAATAATATTAGTGAGTCAATTAATCCAGAAGATATCGGCATTTTATCGCGCAAGCTTTATGCCGCCTTCGAAAACCTGCCGGGCAAGGTGCAGTTAATTAACCTTAAAATTGCCCCAGATTTAGCCGAGCCAAATATCAGCTTGGTGCAGGTACCCACGGAGCGACTGCATAAAGCCGGTTGGTATCTGTATAAACAAGGCCTTACGCCTATTGAGCTGATTGGCCGTAGTTCGTTAGAGTACAGTGGCTATGTGGGTAAGCTGATTGCATGGGCACATTTCAACGGTTTGTTAACCAACGACACCGAGCTACAGCTGTTTAATCAGGATACAGATGTGAACCTGCAACATTTGCAGGAGTTTTGCGGTGATTTAGCGCGAAGCTTTCCGGTGCGCGCGCCTTCACCCACCAACTTAGCACTAAGCCGGCCCTGTGAAGTGCGCCAACTCGGCATTTTCCTTAATCTTGAACAAGACCCGACGACCAGCTGGCGTAACCGACCCATCGAATTTAACGCTAAAACCAGTGATCCCTTTAGTTTTGGCCAGCAATTAGAAAATCTAGTCGGTTCGGTAGATGTTTTATATCGTAATTCTTGGGATGAAATTCGCTCTTTGCATTTTTCTGGCCCCATGGCGGTGGTGGAAGCGTTGACGGCTATTTTAGGGAAAATGCATCAGGGCGCTACACCTCCCGAAAGCCTACAAGTATGTTGTTATAGCCTGAATTTTCGCAGCTTGATCCGTACTCGTTTCGAGCTATTAATAAAAGAGTGTATCGGTTTGCGCCTAACCCGAGAGCAAGACAGTGCGGTTAAAACCTTGCTGTTAGGTGATACCGAGCACAGCATTTTCTTTGAGCGTCGTGGCGTGAGCGTACAAAAGCGCGCCGTTAGCGGCCCACCGTTAGCAGCACTACCAACGCACAAAACGCTGCGCCTAGATCAGCAAGCGGGTAAGCCGGTGCCGGAAATAGTGGACGTTTATGCCAGCGAAGGATTGATGCAGTTCTTTTTTGAAGGCAGTGCGCAAGCCTACAATCTTTATATTTTGGATGAGGCGAATCGAGTTGAAGTTTACCGCCAGATCTCGGGCAGTAAAGATGAGCTAGTGCAAAGTATTAACCGTTTTTATACGTCAGACCAGCAAGTAGAAGGGCAAAGTGATTTTGCCCATTTCAACTTGCCGCAGTATTACGAAATAGTGACCGAACAAGGGCAACAAAGGGTGCTGCCCTATAAGAGCATTAAGGAAGGCCGAGACGATGCCCGACCTTGCGTACACGAGAGTTAGAGGACCAGTGGGGTCTCGCCTTGACGCTCAGCCTGTAGACTAAGCCAATTGAGCAGCTCATGACCTTGGCGATTGTCGATCCATTTATCGCCTTGTAGGGCAAAATGATGGCCATTTTCTCGAGTAGCTAACCAAATTTGATGCAACGGCTCTTGGCGGTTGATCACAAATTTTATGTTGTTATCAAAGGTCAACGTCATCACGCCGCCAATGGTTTCGCAGTCGATATCAACGTCGCTGTTATCGATGCTTTCTTCTATATGCAGGTATATGGCATCTGCCAAGGCATGGAATTCACTATCGTTCATCGTCTGCTTCCTATTGCTTTTGAGAATGTGGATGAGATTATAAGAGCCTGGAATCATATTCACAGTCATCCTATGAACATATTCAAGTTAACCGCACTGATTACTTTGTGCCTAAGTTTATTGGCGTGTGGTCTTAAGGGACCATTAACACTGCCAGAGCCTGAGCAACAGCAATCTAAAACCAAGCAGTCGTAAAGGAAAATACCGTGGATTATTTTAATTATCAGGAAGATGGCCGCCTTTACGGTGAGGCCTGCGATTTGAGTCGTCTGGCCGAGCAACACGGCACTCCGCTTTATGTTTATTCTCGCGCTACCCTAGAGCGTCACTGGCATGCCTTTGATAACGCAGTAGGCGACGCCAAGCACCTTATTTGTTATGCGGTCAAGGCCAACTCTAACCTAGCTGTGCTGAACGTACTAGCCCGTTTAGGTTCAGGGTTTGATATCGTGTCTAAAGGGGAGCTATGTCGCGTGCTAGCCGCCGGTGGTGATGCGAGTAAGGTCGTGTTCTCCGGTGTGGGCAAGCGGGTCGATGAAATTGAGTTTGCGCTAGAGCAAAATATTTTCTGCTTCAACGTAGAATCTGTCGCCGAATTAGTGCGCATCAACGAAGTAGCAGGTCGCATGGGCCGCAAGGCGCCAATCTCGATTCGGGTGAACCCAGATATTGATGCGGGTACCCATCCTTATATTTCTACCGGTTTGAAAGAAAATAAGTTTGGCATTCCCATCGAACAGGCGCACAGCATTTACCGCCAAGCGGCCGCCATGGAACACTTGGCAATCCACGGTCTAGACTGTCATATTGGCTCACAGCTGACCGAAGTTGCGCCATTCTTAGAAGCGGTCGATAAGTTGTTGGTGCTTATTGATGCGCTGGCCGCCGATGGCATTCACATCAAGCATTTGGATGTGGGTGGCGGCTTAGGTGTGCGTTATGACGACGAAACGCCACCCGAGCCTAAGGTGTATGCGGAGCAAATCAAGGCCAAACTGCAGGGGCGTGACCTTACCTTAGTGTTTGAACCGGGCCGAGCCATTGCCGCTAACGCCGGAGTATTATTAACCCGCGTCGAACATTTAAAGCCGAATGAAGCCAAAAGCTTTGCCATCGTTGATGCGGCGATGAACGATTTGATCCGTCCGGCGTTATACAGTGCTTGGCAGGCCATTATTCCGCTAGACAAGACTTTAGAGCGTCCGTCAGCAGTTTATGATGTGGTAGGTCCCATCTGTGAAACCGGCGACTTTATTGGCAAAGACCGAGAGCTCTCGATCACCGAAGGCGACTTGCTTGCCGTGCGCTCCGCCGGTGCTTACGGTTTTGTAATGGCCTCTAACTACAATAGTCGCCCCCGCGCAGCTGAAATTATGGTGGATGGTGATCAGGCGTTTGTCATTCGCGAACGTGAACAATTGACCGATTTGTGGCGTGGCGAAAGTCTATTACCCGAATCCTGAGGGGGATCTGTGATCCAATTTTCCAAAATGCAGGGGCTCGGCAACGATTTTATGGTGGTCGATGGCGTCACCCAAAAGGTATTTTTTAATCCCGAGGTGATTCGGCAATTGGCCGACCGTCATTTTGGTATTGGTTTTGACCAGCTACTGCTGGTTGAGCCACCCTATGATCCAGATCTAGACTTTCATTACCGCATTTTTAATGCCGACGGCAGCGAGGCCGAGCAAAGTGGCAATGGCGCTCGCTGCGTTGCTCGGTTTGTGCGTTTAAAGGGATTAATTCATAAAGACAGAATTAGTGCTAGCACCCAAAAAGGCAACATCTCCCTGCAGCTTGAAAAAGATAATAAGGTGACGGTGAACATGGGCGTGCCCGAGTTTGAGCCGTCCAAAATTCCCTTTAAAGCGCAAAAAGCAGAAAAAACCTATTTAGTGCCTTCGGCAGTGCAAACGGTGTTATGTGGCGTGGTGTCGCTAGGCAACCCGCATTGCGTGCTGGAAGTGGACGATGTTAATACCGACTTGGTGGCCACTTTAGGCCCCGAGTTGGAAAATCATGAGCGTTTTCCATCCGGCGTGAACGTGGGATTTATGCAAATTATTAACGCCCGAGAAATTAAGTTAAGAGTACACAGGCGCGGCAGCGGAGAAACCCTAGCCAGCGGTACAGGAGCTTGTGCGGCCGCGGTAATGGGCATGAGCTGGGGAAAACTGGCAGACCGAGTCAGTGTGCAGTTCTCCCGTGGTGAGCTCATTATCGCTTGGCAAGGCCCGGGTAAACCTGTGTATATGACAGGCTCGGCGGAGCATGTATTTGATGGGCAGATAAATCTATGACCGAGCAGGTAAATGAAATGAGTCGGCTGGAATCGTCATCGCTGGATGACGAGGTTATTGCCGAGTATTTATTGGCCGAACCACTCTTTTTTGGTCGCCAGAGCAACTTATTAGAGCAACTGTGGTTGCCTCATGAGCAGCGTGGCAGTGTGTCGTTAGTTGAGGCAAAGCTGGAGCGGCAACGATTACGTATTTATGAGCTGGAAGATGAAATAACCGAACTCATGACGGTCGCTGGCGAGAATGAACGTATCTTTCGCGTTTACATGGACTTGATACCGCGGTTATTTGAATGCACTAGCATCATTGAGCTAGAGTCGTGCATACGCAGCACCTTGCAGCAACAATTACGCGTGCCTGCAGTGCGGCTTATTTTGGATGCGCGTTCTTATCCCTGTGCTGCCAGCCCCGAGAGTGAGCAACTAGCGCGCTTATATCGTGAGCGCATGGCCAGCCAAATGGTCTATTTGGGCCGGCTGGGCAAAGAGGAAAAGCTGCGGCTATTTCAAGACTCACTAGTGAACTCCTGCGCGTTGATCCGTTTAGGTGAGCAGGGTGAGCTGGGCTTATTGGCCTTTGGTAACGCCGATGGCAGCCATTATGGTTCGGGTATGGATACGCTATTGATCAATCAACTTGCCGATGTGCTGGCGCAAATATTGCCGAAGTTGGTGACTCAGGAGCAAAACAGTGACCGCGGCCACTGATTTCACTGACGGCGAGCTGACACTCGCCATTCAGCTTTTTCTGGAATACTTGCGGGTAGAACGCCAGTTGAGCGTGAATACCCGCAGTGCTTATGGTCGTAACCTCAACGCCATGGCTGAGCAATTAAGCGAACTATCGCTTGAGAGCTGGTCTGCCCTGACCATCAGCCATGTGCGGGGCATTGCCACGCGCATGCATAAAAGCGGCTTATCGCCGCGTTCTATCGCCACTAAGTTAAGTGCTTTACGCAGCTTTTGCGATTGGCTTATCTTACAAGGCCAGCTGCAAGCTAACCCCGCCCGGGGCGTTAGTGCGCCCAAGCAAGGTCGTCCGTTACCGAAAAACCTCGACGTTGACGAGCTGCATCAATTAATGAACATTGATGAATCGGATCCATTGACAATACGCGATAGAGCCATTATGGAGCTGATGTATTCTTCTGGCTTGCGACTGGCAGAATTAGTCGACTTGAATATGGGCGACATTCAATTTGACGAACGCCAAGTGCGGGTGATCGGTAAGGGTAATAAAGAGCGTATTTTACCCGTAGGGCGCATGGCGCTCGATTGGTTGAGAAAATGGCTCTCCGTGCGCGCAGCCGTAGCGGGCGGCGAAGAGTTCGCCTTATTTGTTAGCCAACGCCAGCGGCGCATCAGTCATCGTAGTGTGCAGCTACGAATGGCTGAATGGGGCGGCAAGCAAGCATTATCCAGCCATATTCACCCCCACAAGTTACGTCACTCTTTCGCCACCCATATGTTGGAATCCAGCGGCGACTTACGGGCGGTACAAGAGTTGCTAGGCCATGCGGACTTAGCCACCACCCAGATTTATACCCATCTGGATTTTCAGCATTTAGCCAAAGCCTACGACCAAGCCCACCCCAGAGCCAAACGTGAAAAAGACGAATAGCTAAACTTCTTAGTTTCAGTATGGATATGAAGCAGGAAGCGAATACCAATAAACTTAAAGGGAATTAATATTATGTTGCATCTGCCGTTACTCAATGCGCTCAAAACCTTTGTGGTGGCCGGCCGTTATCTCAACTTCACTAAGGCAGCGGAAGAATTGCTGGTGTCGCCTTCGGCTGTCAGCCATCAAATACGCGTGCTTGAAGAGTATCTGGAAGTAAAACTTTTTATTAGACAAAGCCGTGCCTTGAGTTTGACCATAGAAGGTGAGCAGCTGCATGCGGCCTTGATTGGTCCTTTTGATGCCATCGCTCGTGCACTTCAAAATGTCCTGCAATATAAGAGACGAGAGTCCATTAATATAGCGCTGCGACCTTTCTTCTCCGGCGGCTGGCTAGCGCCGCGCCTCAACCTATTTTGGGGACAGCATCCAGATATCGAAATCGATCTGATCCACATGATTAAGTCGCCGGAGTTTGGCTCCGATAAGATTGATTTGGCTATTTTGTGGGGTAAGGGAGAATGGCCCAGTATGGAAGTTAAACTGCTGCTGCCGGGTAATTTAACACCTATTTGCAGTGCAGAACTACTAGAGAGAGAAGGTCGTCCTACTAGCCCATCTGAGCTAAGTCGCTTTACCTTAATCCATGATGAGGATAGATCCGCCTGGGATGCTTGGTTAAACAAAGCCGGTGCCGACAATGTCAGCAGCAGAGGTAAACTGATCATAGATGATACTAATGTACGAGTGCAGTCCATCCAAAATAGTCAGGGGATTATGTTAGGGTGCCCGCTCTTGCTTAAGCCTCATCTAGACTCTGGACGCTTGGTACAGCTGTTTGATATTTGCTTGGACACTTATAATTACTATCTGGTTTACCCCAAAAATCATATATTAAGCGACAGTTTAACTACCTTTATTGACTGGTTGTTAGCAGTTGAGGAATAGGCTCTTTCAGCCCATTTCATAGACACAATATGTTTAATTAATGTTAAGTTTATTGCTGGGGTACTGAATTTATGACCAGTGTTCCTATATCGTTAACTGTAATTGTTAAGTAATTAATTACGTATTTAACGCTTTTCCCATAAGTTAGACTTGGATCACATAGCTACTTTTCCGGTCTTCATCGTACGTAGTACGTTGACTCATACTTTACTCCTCCCTTTGCTAGCCCTTGTTAATAAAGAAGAACAATACTTTGCTCTCCAAAAATTGTCCTTTACTCTTGTACTAAACGAGCTTAATTGTGAATTAAGCTCATCATGGTATGAGCAGCCTTCGATGTTCAATTGTAAAGGTAATGTGACATATTTAACCAGCTAGTTAACAGACAACCAAGGTGATAGCGGTATAGGGTCAAGGAGGCAGCGATATCAGTGAGCAGTTATCAAGGCACTATTTTCAGCTAATAAACTTATAACAATGAAATTCATTCATCTGGAAGCATGACTATGATCAAACACATAAGTACAGTTCTGAGTTTTTCTGCCGCTTTATCCATATTGCCGGCTCTGGCAGCGCCCGTAACTTGGGATATGCCTAACGAATATCCGGCGACCTCTATTCAAGGTAAAGGCGATCAATTTTTTGCCGAGCAACTTCTACAAACCTCCAAGGGCGAAATTAAGATTGCCCACCATTTTGGTGGCGCCCTCGGATTGAAATCTAAGGATCAGTTAGATGCGGTGGGTGATGGCATGGTGGCACTAGCCAATACCTTTATTTCACCTTTGGGTGGCATGAACCCCATTTTTCTACTGCCATCGTTACCGCTAATTACCTCTAATAGTGAAGAGGCTCGCCAGCTGTTTGAAGCGGCTAAGCCAGAATATGACAAAGTGCTCGCTAAATATAACCAAAAGCTGTTGTACCCATCACCTTGGCCATCCAGCGGCTTATGGGGCAAACAACCCATGATAGATCATGAGTCTGTTACAAACCTGAAAATGCGTACTTATGATGTGAACGGCACTAAGGTGTTTCGTAATGCGGGCGCAGCCCCTATTCAGTTGAGCTGGGCTGACATAGTTCCGCAGTTGAGTACGGGTGGTATTGATGCAGTTTTGACTTCTATTGAGGCGGGATTAAGTAGTAGTTTCAACGATTATAGTTCGCATTTCACCGCGCTTAACTACGACAGTACCATCAACCTAGTCACTATTAACTTGGATATCTGGGAAGACTTATCTCCTGAACTGAAGCAAGCCGTATTGGATGCCGCCGACGCGACACAAACTTATGTGTGGAAAAATATCGATGGTGTGGTGCAAGGAAACTATGCGGAAGCTCGCAAAAGAGGCATGACGGTAGTGGAAGAAATACCCGCTGAGTTTCGTGAAGAAATGCAGACTTTAGCTCAGCCGGTCATCGCCGATTGGACTAAAAAAATGGGCGCCACAGGAGAAAAAATTCTGAATAAATACAATGAAGACCGCAAGGTGTTGCTCGCTGCTCACTAATCAAGTTATTAAAGGACAGGTCAGTCATAGTTGAATCATCGGCTTGTTACTGACCTTACCTTTCATATCGGCACTCTGTTAATCAGAGATAAAGATATTCTGAATAGGTATGACTATGGATAACCAAACGAATGTTCTGCTGCCTTTCGTAAATCATTTTATTCGTGTTGCTTCTTTAATTGCTAAAGCTGGTGGTGTTTTTTCTGCAGTACTAATGGCCGCTATGACGCTTCATGTAATTTTAGAGATTTGCTTACGGGCATTTTTTAATTCTTCTACTTTTGTGCTGGATGAGTTTGTTGGCTATGGCGTAGCCGCCATGACGTTTATGACATTAGGTTACGCATTAGAAACTAATAGTTTAATTCGCGTTAATATTTTATTGGTTCGTATTCGTAGTGAGTTTGGCCGTCGCTTAGTCGAAGTCTTATGTGCATTAGTGGCACTTATGGTTAGCTCTTATATAGCGATTTATTTTTGGACAAGTGTTAGTCGTAATTTCACTCGCGGTGTGACTAGTGGAACCATGGCAGAAATCCCACTCTGGATACCTGAGTCATTTGTGTTGATTGGTTTAGGTGTTTTTATTATTCAATTGCTCGCTTATATATTAAAAGTTATTTCAGGCCAATCTTTGCTCGTAGTTGTTGAGCAAGAGTGATTACTTAAGAAAAATCAGCAAGGATTCAGCTATGGAAGTATTACTGACCATGGGTATTATGCTTACCCTCATTATTTTATTTTTAGGGTTAGGAGTATGGGTATTTCTCGGCTTGTTTATGGTCGGTATGTCCAGTTTGTTTTTTATAGGAGATTTCCCATTAGATAAAATAGGATTAATTGCGAGAACCGTAGTATGGCGTAGTGGTAGTGCTTGGGAGTTATCGGCTATTCCTTTATTTATCTGGATGGGCGAAATTATTTTTCGTACCGACATTTCAGACCGTCTGTTTCGTGGTTTATCGCCATTTGTACAGTGGATGCCAGGGCGCTTATTACACACCAATATTTTAGGTTGCACGCTGTTTGCAGCTGTGAGTGGTTCTACTTCAGCTACCACAGCTACTGTGGGTAAAATCACCACCACTGCATTAGCTGAGCGAAACTATAGCAATAGTTTATCCGTTGGTTCTTTAGCCGGTGCCGGTAGTTTGGGTTTATTAATACCGCCTTCCATAGTTATGATTATCTACGGTGTATTAGCGGAAGTATCCATTGCTAAGTTATTTGCTGCGGGTATTATTCCTGGCCTGTTGGTCGCCTTTGTCTACTCTATGTACATTATCATTCGTTGTATTATTGACCCATCATTAGCACCGCGTTCTACCGAGAAATTATATTTTGCTGATTACTTAAGTGCTCTTAAAGATTTGCTACCTATTATTACTTTAATCGTATTGGTATTAGGGGGGATTTATACCGGTATTGCTACGCCTTCTGAAGCTGCAGCTGTTGGGGTTGCCTCGACCTTTTTCTTAACACTGGTCATGGGTAGTTTCTCTTGGAAAACCGTCGCCGATGCAGCCATGGGTGCAGTAAAGACCTCATGTATGGTGTGTTCTATTTTGGTCTCGGCGGCTTTTCTTTCTACCGCTATTGGTTATTTGCATATTCCTGCTGCCTTAGTGGAAGTGATTAGTAGCATGGGGCTGACACCATTTGCCTTATTGGCTATCTTAGCTTTGTTTTACATCTTATTAGGTTTCTTTCTCGATGGTATTTCTATAATAGTGATGAGTTTGCCTATTACCCTGCCCTTGATTATACAAGCGGGCTTCGATCCTATCTGGTATGGCGTCTTCTTGGTGCTGATGGTCGAACTAGCACAAATGACACCTCCAGTTGGTTTTAACCTGTTTATTTTGCAAGGCTTGACCGGACAATCGATAGGTAAAGTAGTAAAAGCTGCTTTCCCATTCTTTGTTTTGATGTGTTTGGTTGTGGTAATCGTCAGTATCTTCCCGAGTGTTGTACTTTTCTTGCCTAACATGATGTAAAGGAGTATTACTATGCCATTGCCAGAGATTAATAAAATTTTATACGCGACATCTTTAGGTCCTTATACACGTTCCGTATATCGCCATGCTATGCGAGTCGCTAAACAAAACAATGCAGAAATTATTATGTTGCATGTTATTACTTCGGTCGGGGAATTGGGAGAGGCTTTAATACGTGAATACTTACCTAAAGAGTTAGTAAAGAAAGTACATGCTGAAGGTGTGGCTAAAGTTATTAAGACAATGGAAACTAGAGTGCAGGATTTTTTTGATGAGGAATTAAGTTACTTAGATGAACCGATGTCTTGGAAAATTACTCCTAGAGTCGTACAAGGTCGACATGATGAGATGATTCTTAATGTTGCTAAGAAAGAAGGGGTCGACATTATTATCATGGGAACTGAAAATAAACTAGGTATTTATAGCCAAAGTGATACGACGCAACAAGTTATTAAGCGCAGTAAGGTGCCAGTGTTAGTGGTGCCAACCAATAAAGAATCAAACTGGTAATCACCACTTGATAGAGGACTAATTAAAAGCCAGCGATAGCTGGCTTTTTTATTTATAAGTTAATCGGTTCATTTAGTTCTATGATGTAACCGTCTGGGTCATAAATAAAACCCAACATGCGTGTACCATGATTCATCTGTTTGGCAGGGCTGCGGATGGCCACACCTTCCTGCTCCAGATACTGCATAGCAGAGAGCACATTCTTAACATTAAACGCCAAGTGCCCATAAGCAGTTCCTTTCTCATAGGGCTCTGTGGTATCCCAGTTATGCGTCAACTCTAGAGTAGTAGTATCATTTTCTGGGCCAAAACCAATAAATACATTGGTAAAGCGACCACTGGGGTAGTCATTTTTTCTCAACAACGTCATACCCATAATCCGCGTATAAAAATCCAGCGACTTATCTAAATCTGTAACTCGGATCATGGTGTGATCTAGACGAAAGCTAGGGATGCTCATTATGTTGCTCCTATTTTTATGAATGATGAATATGTTACAAGATAATTAACTTTTAACTCGTGAGCTTTGCTCAAGCAGGTATGAGTTAATTTCACGATTTAAATATGAGATTTTCTGACTGTTAATATTTGGCATGTTTTTTTACCAAGTTTTTGTTTTAGATGGACTTATAGTGTTTCGTATACAGTTTTAATGCATTATATTTAGCTTTAGTGGTGAATTTTTCTCATACACTATTGAAGTCTGCTTTGTTTCTAAAGGTCATTATATTTGAGATAGTAGTCTCGTTGTTAAGGGCTTGTTACTAGATGTTGCCCTTTAGTTTTCTAAGATTACATATGACTGGAGTGAGTAAAATGTCTGTAAAAAATATAAAAAGCCCAATTGAAATCAAAGAATTTGATGCTAGCTATGCTGATGGTAATTCGGTTGTGTCTTTGCCAGCTGAGTGTTTTACCAGTGAAGATTTTTTTAAATTTGAAATGAATGCGGTGTGGGGCCACGAATGGTTCTGTATTGGTCGAGCGACAGATATTCCTAAAGCCGGTGATTATTATACCATTCAGGTAGGCGATGACCCATTAATTGTTATTCGTGACCGTAGTGGTTCGGTAAACGTTTTATCGAATGTTTGTCAACATAGAGGGATGATCTTGATTGAAGGTAGCGGTAATACTCGCCGTTTACGTTGTCCTTTACATGCTTGGGTATATAACACTTCGGGTGAACTAGTGTCAGCGCCAGGTTTAACCGATAAAGAAGACGAGCAGTTTGACGTTAAAGAAGTATGCTTGCCTAAGATACGTACCGATCTTTGGGAAGGTTTTATATTTATTACCTTTGATAAAGAGATAGCGCCCCTAAGTGATCGTTTAACTAACTTAGGCGATCAATTGAAAAACTATAACATGACCGAATTAAGAAGTGCTGAACCATTAACGATGGAAAAGTTCGATTGGAACTGGAAGATTTTTAATGATGAATGCTATCACTGCTCTTTCTTACATGCTAACTCTTGGGGCGATATGTATCCGCTGCCACAGAGTCATGTCGATGAAATGGTTAAGTTTAATGATGTAGGGCGTGGTCTAGTGTCTTATAATCTGATCAGCCCGCATTTGGATGCCGCACCTACTCATACTGGTTCCGTGCTACAACCAGCAATTGATACTTTAACCGACGAAGAACGTACTCAATTAAGTTATATCACAGTGGCGCCTAACTTATTAATTGTGGCTATGCCAGATAAAGTTAAGTATTTCTTGTGGTTGCCTTCTGGTGCACAAGAGACCTGGTACGGCGTTTCTTGGATGTATCCTGAATCAACACTAGCGCGTGATGACTTTCAAGAAAAGTTCGATCAAGAGCATGAAGATTTAGCACCGGTGATGGTGGAAGACTTATATGCTTGGCGCGGTGTACAGAAAGGGTACCGCTCACAGTTTGCTACTCGTGGCCGTTTAACTTCTGATGAGTTAGTTATTCAGCGGCTACAAAATTGGTTGATTGATAAATATCGAACTGAAAATAGTCGAGCCGAAGATAGTAATATAGATATCGCGATTCGTCCTTTAGCTGAAGTAAACTGAGCATCATAATTAATTAACAGGGTGACAGAGTCGTCACCCTCCTCACTGGGATATTGAGTGTGTCAGTGAGGAGTTTACTGAAAAGGTGAACCCATGACTAATCAACTTGAACTAAAAGTAACGGCGCGTGAGCAGCTGACTGACGATATAATCGGTTTGACATTTGAATCTTGTACCGGTGAAGCTTTGCCTTGTTGGCAGCCAGGTGCTCATGTTGAATTAGCCTTAGAGCCTTTTTTGAATGTAGGTGATAGTACTAGTAATGATACTATTCTGCGTCACTATTCATTGTGTGGTGATCCTAGTAATAGCCAGCAGTGGAAAATAGCAATATTAAAAGAAGAAAATGGCCGCGGTGGCTCGCAGTTTATTCATAATAAAGTGAAAGTGGGCGATGTTATTAAAGTATCAGAGCCGCGTAATCACTTTAGTTTTAATTCTCGTAAAAAGTGTTTGTTTATTGCAGGTGGTATAGGTATTACTCCTATTCTACCGATGATCCGCCAAGCACAAGCAGAAGGCATAGATTGGCGTTTAGTTTATTTGTCTCGTGAACGTAATAGACTGGCTTTCCTAGATCAATTAGGTGGCTATGACAGTACTCGAGTCATTTTGCACGGTGATAAAGAAGACGGTCCTATCAGTTTAGCAACTTTACTCGCTGATTGTGACGGCGATACTTGTGTCTATTCTTGTGGGCCAAAACGCTTATTAGATGCATTGGAAGAGAGTGCTGCCGCACAATCTGAATGGGCATTGTATATAGAACGCTTTTCCAGTGGCCCTATCGATACCACAGGTGCATCTTTTGATGTGGTTATCAATAGTACTGGTCAGCGCTTTAGTATTACCGAAGGGGAGTCGATTCTCGTTGTGCTGAGAGCGGCGGGTATTAATATTCCTATCTCTTGCCGTAATGGCGTTTGTGGATCTTGTGAAACTGGTGTTTTATCAGGTGTTCCCGATCACCGAGACTCCATTCTTTCGCCGGAAGAGCGAGAAGAAAATAACTTTATGATGTTGTGTGTTTCCCGAGCATTTACTCCAGAACTAGTACTCGATCTCTAATTCTAATATAGGTAACGGTATGTCAATTAAACGTGTGGTAGTGACTGGAGGCTCCGGTCGTGTGGGTGGCTATGTAGTGCGACAATTGCTGAAAGATTATCAAGTGGTGATTGCCGACCTGGTAGCCGGTAACGCAGAAGCTGAATATATAGAAGCCAACGTCATGAATTTAGCTCAGTTGCGTGAAGCTTTTGCCGGTGCCGATGCAGTGGTGCATTTAGCGGCTCTGGATTTTGATTGGGGTTGTCCGCCCGAGCAATATATAGATGTTAACGTGCGTGGCACTTGGCACGTATTGCAAGCCGCCTCAGAGATGGGCGTGAAAAAGGTAGTGCTGTGCTCCAGTATTTCTGCCTGTGGTTTACCCGAAATGCGCCCAGACTGGCAGCCTGAATATTTGCCCGTAGATGAGCGGCACACCAATAAGCCCTGTCAGGGGTACAGCGTATCTAAGATCCTGATGGAGCAAATGGCTAAAAGTTTCGTTGATAGTACCAACATGGATGTGATCTGCTTAAGACCCCTGGCCGTAATACTAGATGAAACCTTAGAGACATATATTGAATTTGTGGATGCGCCGGACCGCAATTGGTTATTTTATTATGTGACAGCCGAAGACGTAGCCACCGCCTTTGACTGCGCGCTAAAAGCGGAAGGTTTACGCTACGGCGTATTTTACTTAAGTGCCGATGACACCTCGCATCCTTTACCTACTATGGAATGGTACCGCAATATTATTGGCAATCAGCCCGAGGTACGTATTCCTCGTCGCTATCAGGAAAACCCTCGAGCTTCTATTTTCTCAAGCTCGGCAGCTAAAGAAATTCTAGGTTGGCAGCCAACCTCCAATTTCGAAGAGTTACGTGCCAAGGCGCGTAAATAACTGTCTTTTAATGAATCTGTAAGGAGATCAGTGATGAGTTCTGTACGCACCACTAAAGTAGATTGGACTGGCGATAATCCTTTTATCTATATGAAAAAAGATCCAGCAGGAGATTGGACTTCACTTTCCACCTATTTCCGTATTGCGGCTTCTGACTATGGCCGAGGCGAAGCCATCATAGTGTTAGAAAATCCGTATGGGAATGAATCAGACCAGGCAGTACGTAAGTGCTTAACCAATAATCTAGAGCTGGCTAGATATTTAGTTAAAGATTTTGTTCGTCACTTTGGTTTATTTCGTCCCGCTCAAGAAGCACTCGACCAATTAGAATATGTAGTAGATGCCAGCTTTACTACCGAAGCTGATTATCCTAAAAAGCAAGTCTGTACTGCCCACTCGGCAGCGACGAATACTACTTTGAGTTTAGTATGGAATGATTTAGGTAAACCCTTTGCCGTGGTATTAACACCAGAAGAAAGCCAGACCGGTAAGCACGAAATGCTGGCGGTATTTCAAACTGCGGAAAGCGCCCAGGTGTTGGTAAACGGCACAGCTATTGAAGGTCAGCCCATAGAGCGAGATTTCCTTAACGGTCGTGCTCAGTCAGCTGCATTAGCAAATAGTGAAAGCTGGGTCAGAGCCAAATAAATAGAGTCGCTATTTATTACGTACAGAGCGGTCGGCCACGGCCGCTCGATAAGGGGAATATGTATGTCATTATCTGCGAGTGATCAGTACGCCTTCGAGTTAATCAAGCAATGTAAACCGCAATGGAGTGGCCTGTGTAAGGTCAGTGATGTGATTGGTGAACGCCAATTACTGCTGCATGCGGGTCCGCCTTTTTCTAGTACCGATCTGATCCCTACTCCCATTATGAACTCGTTAGTGATTGGTGCCGTATGGGAAGGCTGGGCCATGGATTATGCTCAGGCTAGACAGATGATACTGGCCAAAGAAATTTCAGTCGCGTCAGCACAAGATCACGATATAGTCGTGCCATTGGCCGGTGTGGTATCACCCTCTATGACCTTGATGATTATTCAAAATGCCAATCAACCTGCAAAACGTAAATATTCGGTATTAAACGAAGGCATGGTGCACTGCACCCGCTTAGGCAAGCTGGATGAAACCTTACTCGGCCATTTAAGCTGGCTTAATGGTGAGCTGGCCTGCTGGCTGACCACTCGCTTAGTTCAGCCTATCGATCTATTACCCGTAATTAATGCCGCATTGGCAGACGGTGATGATTGTCATGGTCGCACCATTGTTAGCTCTGCTCTTTTGCATCAGCGATTGGCGGATATGAGTAAAGAGTCGATCCCTACCGAAATTAATGATTTTCTACAGCAATCCTTGGCCTTTGCCCTTAACGTTTGGATGGCCGCTTGCTGCCTGATGATGTCTGCTGCCGAAGGTGTCGTCGGCTCTTCGCTTGTTACCAAAGCTGCCGGCAACGGTATTGAGTTTGGTATTCAGCTGGCCGCAGCACCAGGTAAATGGGTTACCACAGCGGCTCCCGCGATTAATGGCGCCATAGATCCCAGTCATCAGGGCCGCACTGCGTTAGGTGCCTTGGGAGACAGCGCGGTTGTCGACTTTATGGGCTTAGGTGGACAAGTATTAAATACTGCTCATGCTTCGCGCGAAGCGTTAGGTAATTACTTACCCGGCAATGCCTTACAGCGTCCTATCATGGCATTAGCCGCCGCCTTGCCAGGATTTGAACAGCGCCTGGCGGTTACTTGTGCGCGTAACGTGGTCGCCTCAGGCGCTGGTCCATTAACCTTACTCGGTATGATTGAAGATAAGGGTGAGGCAGGTCGTATTGGTGGCGGCGTGGCCGATGCGCCTGTGTCTTTATTTGAACGAGCTTTACAAGAGGCTGGCCTATGAGTAGCCGCGTATTAAATAAATTAGGCTTATGCGAAACCTTGGCTTTGATCAGTCAGCGAGAGGTGACAGCCCTTGAAGTGATCAATGCTTATTTTGATCAAATTGAAGCCAGAGAAGCGGCGGTAGGCGCCTGGCAAGAGCGGCTAACGCGTGAGCAATATTTGCAGCAGTATCATGAGCAGGAAAACTTTTATCGCGCTAGTTTGCTACAAGGGTTACCACTGGCTATTAAAGACACCATAGATACTCAGCAGTTTGTTACTGAAATGGGTTCGGCAATTCATAAAGGTCGCCAGCCGGCAGATAATGCCAGCTGTATCGAGGCCTTAGTGGCGGCGGGTGCCAAGGTGCTGGGTAAAACTGTGACTACCGAGTTTGCTTACTTTAAGCCGGGTAAAACTGCCAATCCAGTGAATTTACAACATACTCCAGGTGGCTCTTCCAGCGGTTCTGCCGCAGCCGTCGCCGATGGTATGGTGTCCATGGCACTGGGTTCACAAACTGCCGCTTCCGTGATTCGGCCCGCCGCGTATTGCGGTGTCGTGGGCTATGTAGGCAGCAAAGATGAATACTCCTTGCGTGGCATACAGCCATTGGCACAGTCGCTGGACTCATTAGGCGTATTTGGTCGTAAGGTCGAAGATATTGAATTGCTGCGCTCTATTTTGCTGCAACAAGCTAAGCCTGCCGCTGACTTACCGCAGCCGCTTAAAGTCTTAGTCTGTAAGGGCAGCGAAGTGGGTGATTGCGACGTGCAAATGGAGCAGGCACTAACGCAATTTGCCGAGCAGTTACAGCAGGGCGGAGCCGAGCTAATTACTTTGGATGCCTGTGATCTGATCCGCCAATTAGTAATGGCTCATGAAACCATTATGGCTTGGGAGGTGTGTCGAAATCTGTACTTTGAAGCTCAGCATGTGGAACAGGTATCTGAGCCTTTACATGAGTTATTTATCCGTGGTCAGCAGATGCAGCGCAGTGAATATTTAGCCGCACATGACAAGGTAGCTAAAATCAACCACTGGCTTTGGTCCCATCCTAAACATCAAGGAGTGGATGTGATCCTCGCTCCGGCTGCACCGAGTGCGGCTCCAGCTGGGCTGAATACTACCGGCAAACCGCACATGAGCCGCCCTTGGCAAGTGATGGGGCTTCCGGTAGTCACAGTGCCTCATACAGCCGCAGATTCTGGTTTGCCGTTAGGCATACAGTTAATTGGTCGCTCGCGCGCTGACGATCAATTGCTAGCCATTGCCAACTGGGCGCAAACTCTGCTCAATCGGTAATTAACAACTCTTTTTATTCTGCTCTAACTCTTTCGCATTGAGCCATAACGCTCGATGCGAAAGTTATCCTTCAGATTTCATAGTGCTAAGTCCTTAGTTAATCGTTAGAATTCCTTCTTTGCTCACCCCCTATTGCTCCCCATAAGAAGAGCCTGCATAAGGATTTTCATGCGCTTTTATAAACGATTGACTCAAGTCAAAGTCATCAGCTTCGACTTAGACGACACCCTTTACGACAACGTGCCGGTGATCGCCGCGGCGGAAGCTTGGCTGTTGCAGGCGTTAAAGCAGCATCATCCAGAGTCCACCTTGCTCGGCCCAGATAATCTGGCGGCTATTAAGCGCCAGGTTTTGCTAGCAGAGCCTGAGCTGAGTCATGATGTTAGCGCTTGCCGACTACGGGTATTAACCGAAGGCTTACGCCAACAAGGCATGGATGACAGAGCTGCAGCGGCCATGGCGGAAGAGTTTTATCAGGGCTTTTTAACTGAGCGCGGTAAAATTCAGGTCCCAGAAACGAGCCATCAGGTGTTAACTGAGTTAGGCCAGCATTATCAATTAGCCGTGATTACCAACGGCAACTTGCCGCTGGAGCATACGGCATTGGCTCCCTATTTTGATGTGGTGCTCAGAGCAGGTATTGATGGTCGTATGAAACCGGCACCGGATATGTTTGATACCTTGGCCAAGAAAACCGGCGCGACACTTGCTGAGATACTGCACATTGGTGATCATATTAAGACCGATGTAGCGGGTGCAGTACACGCCGGTTGCCAGACTATTTGGCTTAACGATCAGGGAAGAAGTGCTGCCGACTTACAGTGTTTACCCCATGTAGAGCTGGAACGGTTGGAGCAAATGCTAGAGCTGCTATAATCCTTTCTGTAACATCACATAGCGCCTGTGGAGCCAGTGAACCCCTGGTCTTTAGAGATTCAAGACTTTTTTGCCACGGAAGAACACGGAACGCACGGAAGAGGTCAAAAGCAATAAATGAAAGGGACTTTGATTTGTAAGGTCTAAGATCTAGACCCAGTATTTACCAATAAAGTCCCTTTCAGATTTGATCCCTATTTTTCCGTGCGTTCCGTGGGTTCCGTGGCAAATATTTTTTAGTCTTTAGGATCTAGAACCAGAGCTGTTTTTACCATGTAAAGCCGCGGAATCCACAACCTTCACGGCAAACCAAAATAAACCCAGGAGTTGTAATGGATGTATCCAGCCTGCTTGACGGCATGAACGACGAGCAACGGGAAGCGGTTGCCGCCCCAGCCCAAAATATGTTGGTGCTGGCAGGGGCCGGCAGTGGCAAAACCCGCGTGTTGGTGCATCGTATTGCGTGGCTGATGCAGGTTGAGCAGGTGCCGGCGTCGGCGATTTTGGCGGTGACCTTTACTAACAAGGCCTCGGCGGAAATGCGCGGCCGAGTAGAGGAGCTGCTAGGCGGCCGCTTATTCGGCTTATGGCTGGGCACCTTTCACGGCTTAGCGCATCGTTTGTTGCGCGCTCATCATCTGGATGCCAAGCTGCCGCAAGACTTTCAAATTCTCGATTCCGACGACCAAAAACGCTTGCTGCGCCGCATTCTTAAAGGCATGAATCTGGATGAAAAGCAGTGGCCAGTGCGCCAAGCGTCCGGTTTTATTAATGCCCGCAAAGATGAAGGGTTAAGGCCGAAAGACATTCAAATATTGCACGACCCAGTGCAGCAAACTTACCAGCGTATTTATCAGGTTTACCAAGACACCTGCGATCGCGCCGGGCTGGTGGATTTTGCCGAGCTATTACTGCGTGCTCACGAATTATGGCTGCATAAGCCGCATATCCTGGCCCATTATCAAGACCGGTTTCGCCATATATTGGTGGATGAGTTTCAAGATACCAACAGCATTCAATATGCTTGGTTACAGATGCTGGCCGGTCAACAAGCACGGGTAATGATAGTCGGCGATGACGACCAGTCTATTTACGGCTGGCGCGGTGCCAAAGTAGAAAATATTGCCCGTTTTTTGCGGGATTTCCCGGGCTCCGAAACGATACGCTTAGAGCAAAACTACCGCTCCACCAGCACCATTCTTAAAGCGGCTAATACCTTAATTGCCAATAATGCCGAGCGCATGGGCAAAGAGTTGTGGACCCAAGATGAAGCCGGCGAGCCGATTTCTATTTATGCCGCCTTTAACGAAGTCGACGAGTCCCGCTTCGTGGTAGACCGCATTAAACAATGGCATCGCCAAGGTAATGCCTTGAGCGAAGCGGCCATCTTGTATCGTAATAACGCTCAGTCGCGGGTATTAGAAGAATCCTTAATTCAGGCCCAATTGCCCTATCGGATTTATGGCGGTTTACGTTTCTTCGAGCGCCAAGAGATTAAAGACGCACTCAGCTACCTACGACTGATGAACAACCGTGGCGATGAGGCCGCCTTCGAACGTATCGTTAATACGCCCACCCGGGGCATTGGCGAGCGCACACTAGGGTTGGTACGTGAAGCCGCTAGGGGGCGCGAAATTACCCTTTGGCAATCGGCATGGGCGTTAGTCGAAGAAAAAGTATTAACGGGGCGCGCCGCCTCGGCAGTCAGTCGCTTTTTGGCGTTAATTAATCAGCTAGAAGACGACACCCGTGAACTGCCCTTGCATGTGCAAACCGATAGGGTGATCGAGTCGTCTGGGTTAAAGGCCATGTATCAGGCCGAGCGCGGCGAAAAAGCCCAAGCGCGGGTCGAAAACTTAGAAGAGTTAGTCAGTGCTACCCGCCAATTTACGCCTTCTGAAGACGATGATATGTCCCTGCTATCGGCATTTTTATCGCACGCGGCGCTAGAAGCGGGTGAGGGGCAAGCCGATAAGTTTGATGATGCGGTGCAGCTGATGACGCTGCACTCGGCTAAGGGCCTAGAGTTTCCGCTGGTGTTTATGGTGGGCGTAGAAGAGGGCATGTTCCCCAGCCAGCAGTCGGCAGAAGAAAGCCAACGGTTAGAAGAAGAGCGTCGCTTGGCTTATGTGGGTATCACTCGCGCCATGAGCAAGCTGTATATCAGCCACGCCGAAACTCGGCGTTTATACGGCAAAGAAATGTTTCATCGCCCCAGTCGTTTTATTAAAGAGTTACCCAGCGATTGTTTAGAAGAGGTGCGGCTTAAAGCCACGGTGAGCCGAGCGGTGCCTAATGGTCGTTTTAGCCAAGACCGAGTGCAAGATACCTTCAATGAAACTGGCTTTCGTTTGGGCCAACGAGTATCGCACCCTAAGTTTGGTGAGGGCGTGGTATTAAATTTCGAAGGTGCCGACGCCCACAGCCGAGTACAAGTACAATTTGAAGATGGTGGCAGCAAGTGGTTAGTCACCGCTTATGCGCGGCTGCAAGCACTTTAAAATGAAGCTAGAAGTCATCAAAAAGCACTGAGCCTTAAACTCGGTGCTTTTTATTTATCTGGCGGTATAACCTACTATGCTCTACACGTAATTCCTGTTCAATGGCCTCTTGGTTTCAAATGGATGCTCGTGGCAGGGTTATGATAGATTTTCGTCATTGAAGGCGGTGCGTGGCCTGTTTACGGCGGCGTTTAGGGCAAGGCACAGTCGATGGGGTTTTTAAGATGGCGTATGTTCGCAGAATTAAATTAGGTGCGCTTTTGGTCGCCGTACTGGGCCTGAGTTGGACCGGCATTAGTAGTGCAGAAGATTGGGTGCCGCAACAGCGCTTCGTTATGACCCAAGACGTGGATTTGCCCGGTGGCGATATTAACTCGTTGTTTGATACCACCTTGCAAGCCTGCCAAAAAGCCTGCGTTAGCAATAGTGCGTGCGCTGCTATTACCTTTAATTCGCGTAACGGCTCCTGTTTTTTAAAAGCAGAGTTTGGCGATACTGAGGCTTATGCAGATGCGCTTTCTGGCTATGTGCTGAAAGCTGCACCGGGTGCGGCGGCCTTGGCACAAACTCGAGCCGCCGAGCTAAGCTTCTTATCGGCCAGAGATTTTGCCGGTGCCTTTGAGTTGGCCGCTGGCCTCTCTACTCGATACTTGACTGGCTCTAGCTCTGCATCCGAACAAAGTGAATTGGCAAAGCAGGAAGAATCCAGAGGTAATATGTCGCGGGCCAGTGCTCATATGGGTGTGGCCGTGAACATTACCGATGTGGCGCTTGATTGGGCGGAATATGCTCGGCTGTTACGGCGTGCGGCAGCTCGCGATGACAATGCAAAAAGTGAATTGCAGCAACGGGCGTTGGCCGCCACCATCAATGGTTATTTGCGTGCCGACCAAGTCGGCCTACAGCATAACTTGTTAGTTGAAATGGCCGAGATGTTGGAAGACCGCAGCCGTGGCTTAGAGATGGTTCCTGCACTGCGATTAGCCCAGCAGATACAAACGCGAACCGACACCCAAGCTACCTTAGATAAAGCGATTGGCAAATACGGATTTAGAGTGACCGAGCATGATGTGCAGTCTGACAGCGTGCGTCCGCGAATTTGCGTGCAATTTTCCGATGATCTGGCTAAGGCAGACGTAGATTTTAATAAGTTTGTGCAGTTGGATGGCAAAGGTCTGACGGTAGAGAAAACCGGCGATCAGATGCTGTGCGTAGAAGGCGTTAGCCATGGCGCGCAGCATACGCTTACCTTTCGCGCGGGTATTCCGGCTGCAGATGGCCAGACCACGGAAAAGCCGGTCACCATTACCGCTTATGTGCGTGATCGCAGCCCAGCGTTACGCTTTCCAGGCCGTGCCTACGTGTTGCCCAAGGTAGGTCAAGATGCGGCGCTGCCTATTGAAGCAGTAAACACGGCTAAGGCAGATTTAACGCTGTTTCGGGTGACCGATCGCAATATCCTACGCGCCATACAGGGCGAGTATTTTGGCGAGCCGATGTCTTATTGGCGAGAGGATAATTTTTCTAGCGAGGTGGGTGCAAAAATTTGGCAAGGCCATGCGGAGTTAGCGATGGAGGTGAATCGCGACATGACCACTCGCTTGCCGATGTCTGAGGCGCTAGCGGGCCAAGGGGCGGGTATCTTCGCGCTGCGGGCCAGCATGCCGGGCAAAGACAGCTATGAAGTAGCCCCTGCGTGGCAGTGGTTTGTGGTGTCAGACCTGGGCATCAGCACCTTAAGTGGTACCGATGGCCTACACGTTGTAGTACGCAGCCTGGGCACAGCGGACGCTAAATCTAAGGTGACGGTAGAATTGCTTAGCCGCAGTAACGAGATACTGGGTACGGCACATACCGATGCTCAAGGTTACGCATTATTTCCTGTTGCATTAACCCGGGGCGTGGGCGCACTGGCTCCGGCCATGGTAGTAGCAAAGGAAGGAGTGGCTAAAGAAGGCGCGGCGGATATGGCCTTCCTCTCGCTGACCGACCCAGAATTTGACTTGTCGGATCGCGGCGTTGAGGGGCGTGAACCTGCGCCGCCGATTGATGTGTTTTTGACTACCGATCGTGGTGCTTATCGTGCCGGGGAAACCGTGTATGCCACGGCGCTAAGCCGCGATGACAGTGCCTTAGCGATTGAAGGCCTACCCTTAACGGCGATTGTTAAACGCCCAGATGGCGTAGAATATTCTCGAGTAGTATCAGAAGACGCGGGCGGCGGCCATGTGTTTTCCCTGCCGATTGCCGGCAGTGCGCCGCGCGGCGTATGGCGATTAGAGGTGAAAGCCGATCTTGACGCGCCTGCGCTCACCGCCAACACTTTTTTGGTGGAAGACTTCTTACCGGAGCGTATTGATTTCACCCTAAGCTTGACCGATACCCCTGTGCGCTTGGGTGATGCGCCTGAGCTGACGCTGGACGCCAAATATCTGTTTGACGCGGTGGGTGCGGGTTTAGCTATTGAAGGTGATGTGACCTTGCGCGCCACCAAAGGCTTGGCGGCTTTCCCCGGCTATCAGTTTGGCCGCGCGGATGAGCCATTTCAAACTAAGATGGAAGGCTTTAGCGGACAGAGTACCGACGCTAAAGGTCGCGCCGTGATTGCGCTGCCGATGCCTGAGGTGACCGACCCCTTGCGGCCACTGGAAATGACCGTAGCAGCGCGGGTTACCGAAGGTTCGGGCCGCCCGGTGGAACGTCGACTCACTCGCGCGCTGCAACCGAGCGCGGCCATGATAGGCGTAAAACCCTTGTTTGATGGTGTGGTGAAAGAAGGTACGCAGGCTCGGTTCTCGTTGTTGGCGGTAGGCCCCGATGAAACGGCCACACCGATGAGAGTTACCTGGGAGTTGTCGCGTATTAAAACCCGTTATCAGTGGTATCAAGAACACGGTAACTGGAACTGGGAACCGGTCAGCAGCCGCGAACGTGTGATGGATGGCCGCGCAGAGTTAGGGCAGAAATTAGGTGCCGCGGTAGACATTGCGGCGGCGGTGGACTGGGGCGAATATGAGTTAGTTGTCAGCCAAGCCGATGGTGGCGCTGCCGCCACCTCGAGCCGTTTTTATGCGGGCTGGTATGCGCCTGCGGATGTGACTTCTACCCCTGACACATTGGAATTATCGTTAGACAAGTCCGCCTATAAGCCGGGCGATGTGGCACAGTTGCGGATTGTGCCGCGTGCGGCAGGGACGGCACTGGTTTATGTGCTGTCTAACCGACTGGTGACCATGAAAGTAGTGACAGTGGTTGAAGGTGAAAACACCATCAGGCTGGATGTGACTGATGATTGGGGCACGGGCGTGTATGTGTCTGCGACTGTGTTACGGCCCATGGATGTGGCCGCTGGGCGCAATCCGGCACGGGCTTTAGGTTTGGCCCATGCCAGCATAGCACCAGGCAAGAAGGCGTTGAGCGCCGTCGTTGAGGTAGCAGCAGAAGTTGCTCCCCGTGGGCCGATGGAGATAGCCGTTAAAGTGGACGGCATAGCGGCAGGTGAAACTGCCTATGCCACCATAGCTGCGGTGGATTTAGGCATTTTGAACCTCACCGCGTTTACATCGCCAGATCCGAAAGGTCATTATTTTGGCCAGCGTAAACTGGGGGTGGGCATGCGTGACCTGTATGGACGCCTAATTGATGGCCTAAGTGGCGCGGCGGGCACGGTGCGCTCCGGCGGTGATGCCGCGGCACAAGCACGCCTTCAGGCGCCGCCACCGACTGAAGAATTGGTCGCCTACTTTACGGGTCCTGTGACTGTAGATAAGGATGGCTACGCGCACGCTACTTTTGAACTGCCCTCTTTTAACGGTACGGTTAAGGTGATGGCGGTGGTGTGGTCCAAAACCGGTGTTGGCCAAGCCGATGCCGAAGTGCTGGTGCGTGACCCTGTAGTGGTGACCGCATCGATGCCGCGCTTTATGGCACCGAATGATGAAAGCCGCATGCTGCTCGAAGTAGTGCATGCTACGGGACCTGCGGGCGAGATGGGCTTAGCGATCGAAGCCGAAGGGTTGACCTTAGGCGAAGTGCCTACCGAGTTTGCACTGGCGAAGGGGGCAACAGCGAAGTTTTCGGTGCCGATCACCGCGGGTGCAGAAGGGCTGCAAAGTGTGTCGGTCTCGCTCACTACTCCCGACGGCAAGCAGTTGACCAAAGAGTTACAGATCCCGGCATACAACGGGGATCCGGAGGTTTCACGTACCCAACGCCTGGAATTGGCCGCCGGTGATACTTTTACTCTCGACCAAACTGCCTTTGCGGATTTTGCACCGGGTTCTGGACTGGCGACCTTATCGGTAGGCCCCTCCGCTCGCTTGGATGTACCAGGGCTGCTCGCGGCTTTGGATCGTTATCCTTACGGCTGTACCGAGCAAGTAGCGTCACGGGCACTACCCTTGCTCTACTTGGATCAGGTTGCCAAGGCAATGCAGCTGAAAGGGGCGGAAAATCTCTCTACTCGCATCAGTGAGGCAATAGGTGAAGTGCTGACTAACCAAAGCTCCGAAGGTGGGTTTGGCTTGTGGGGCCCAAGCTCCGGCGATTTTTGGTTGGATTCCTATGTAACTGACTTCTTAAGTCGGGCCAAGGCCGAAGGCCATATGGTGCCCGATGTGGCGTTTCGTTCGGCGCTGGATAATTTGCGCAACCGCGTTAATTACACGGCCGATTTTGACGAGGGCGGTGAAGCGTTGGCTTACGCGCTGATGGTGTTGGCTCGTGAAGGTGCGGCTACCATCGGTGACTTGCGCTATTACGCCGATGTGAAAGGCGATGCCTTTGCCACGCCAATTGCCCAAGCACAACTGGCGGCAGCCTTGGCCAGTTACGGGGATCAAAAACGAGCAGATGTGATGTTTAGCAAAGCGAGTGCCCGTCTTGCTGGCTATCAGTCGCTCACCGAGTCACAAATTTATCGTGGGGATTACGGCAGTCGCCGCCGTGATGTGGCCGCTGTACTCGCTTTGGCCACGGAAGCAAAATCTAAGGTATTGGATGCAGAAGCGCTGGCGCTTAGCTTGCGCCCCGATGGCCGTAGCTTGTCTACCCAAGAAGCCACTTGGACGCTGTTGGCCGCTAACGCCTTAATTGACCAACCGGGTGCGGACGGTATTACCTTGAATGGTAATCCGGTCGAAGGTCCCTTGGTACGGATACTACAGGCGGGTAACGCAGAGCCATTGGCGGTGACTAATGGATCCAATAAGCCGACTACGCTAACGCTGACCACCTATGGTGTGCCACGGGTATCCGAGCCTGCCATGGGAAATGGTTACGCTATTACTCGCAGCTATTACAAGATGGACGGCACGCAGGTTGACTTAGATTCTGGCGTGAAAGCGGGTGAGCGGATGGTGGTGATGCTAGAAGTAGTGCCGTTCGGTAAAGCCCAAGCGCGATTGATCTTGGCCGATCCGTTGCCTGCTGGCTTTGAGATTGATAATCCTAACCTTTTACGCGGTGGCGAAGTGGGTGATCTGGATTGGCTGAAGGTAAAAGAAGACGCCGAGCATAGCGAATTCCGCCAAGACCGCTTTATTTCTCAGGTAGATTGGCAGGGCAATAACACACTGCGCTTAGCCTATGTGGTGCGTGCCGTCTCGCCGGGTAGCTTCCATCATCCGGCGGCCTCGGTTGAAGATATGTACCGCCCTAATTACCGTGCGCAAACTGACGCGGGCCGTGTGACGATCAGCAAGTGATGCGTGCGGCTTGGCTCCGGTTCGCGCTGGGGCTTACTTTAACCTTGGGCTTAATCTTTTCCTTGTTGCTGTGGCTGGCAAGCGAGGCGTTAGACGCTTGGGTTGAGGCTACTGAGTTACCAAGCATTGCGGTAGAAACCTCGGTAGAGGTGTTGGCTCGTGATGGCCGCTTGCTGCGCGCTTATACGGTGGCGGATGGGCGCTGGCGAATGACGGTGGAGCCGGACGCGGTAGACCCGGACTTTACCGCCATGCTTATTGCCTATGAAGATAAGCGATTTTATAACCATGGTGGCGTGGATACATTGGCGGTGCTGCGCGCGGTGGCGCAGGCGGCGTGGCAGGGGCGGGTGGTGTCGGGGGGCTCAACCTTAACCATGCAGGTGGCGCGCTTGCTTGAGGACAGTGGCACCGGGAAGCTGAAGGGAAAATTACGTCAAGCTCGGGTAGCGTTGGCATTAGAGCGTCACTTAAGCAAGACGCAGATTTTACAGCTGTATTATCAAGTCGCCCCTTATGGCGGCAATTTAGAGGGCGTGCGGGCGGCATCTTTGGCCTATTTTGGCAAGGAGCCTAAGCGCTTAACGCCTGCGCAAGCGGCACTGCTGGTAGCCTTGCCCCAATCACCCGAAGGCCGTAGGCCAGACCGTGCACCAAAAGCGGCTATCTTGGCGCGAGAAAAAATACTGGCGCAAGCGGTGAGCACAGGGGTAATTCTGGCCGAACAAGCCCAAGCGGCAGCTCGTGAGCCTATGCCTACTCGTCGTCAAAATTTTCCGGCGCTGGCGCCCCATATCGCCGACCGCGTGGTAGCGGCGGCGCCAGATACTCAGCTACATCGCACCACCCTAGATGCAGCGTTGCAAACTCGCATTGAAGAACTCGCTACTCAAGCCGTCGCAGCCCACGGCGACCGCTTACAGGTGGCGATGGTGGTGGCGAACCACAGCACCGGTGAGGTGCTGGCGTCGGTCGGATCGGCGGCCTATCGTGCTGATGCACGGCTGGGGTTTGTCGATATGACACGGGCGTTTCGCAGCCCTGGCTCCACCTTAAAGCCGTTAGTCTATGGCTTAGCGTTTGATGAAGGTTTGGCTCACCCCGAGACCTTGATCGAAGACAGAGCCATGGATTTCGGCGGTTATGCCCCACAAAATTTTGATAAGATATTTCGCGGTGAGGTGCGCATTCGCGAGGCGTTGCAACAGTCGCTCAATCTGCCGGTGGTAGCGCTCACCGATGCACTGGGGCCTGCCAAGTTGATGTCGGGTTTGCGTCGTGCGGGGGTAGATGCGCGAGTGCCGGGCGGCAAACCGGGCTTGGCCGTGGCTCTGGGGGGAGTCGGCGTCACGCTGGACGATATGGTGGGACTTTATGCCACCATAGCGCGTGGTGGTGTGGCGCAGCCGTTGCACTTTACTGTCGATGGCTCAGGTGGCAAAAGCCAGAGTAGTAATGGCAACGGCGTTGCAGAAAAAACTGGTCTGCGCGTGATGTCAGCGGTGGCAGCTTGGCAAGTAGGGGATATTCTGTCGGGAGTGGCGCCGCCAATCGGCGCGCCAGTGAATCGCTTGCCCTATAAAACCGGTACCAGCTACGGACACAGAGATGCTTGGGCGATCGGCTTCGACGGCACTCACGTTATCGGAGTGTGGATGGGACGGGCAGATGGCACGCCGGTGCCGGGCGTTTTTGGCGCCGACTTAGCGGCACCGCTGCTGTTTCAAGCCTTTGCCCGCGTGAAGCGCAAATTAGAGCCTTTACCCTTGCCTCCGCCGTCCACGTTAATGGTTGCCAATGCCAGCTTGCCCCAGCCGCTGCGCAAATTTCGCGCGCGCAATGCGGCGTTTGTCGCCGTGGATGCGCCCGCCGTAGACTTTCCGCCGGATGGCGCAGAAGTGGAACTAATGTCTGATGGTTTATTATTGCGCGTGCGCGGCGGTGTAGGTCCCTTCACTTGGCTAGCCGATGGCGAACCGATAGTGGTATCGGCTCGCGGACGAGATCAGCTAGTAAAAATGCCCAGCCCGGGCTTTGTGGAATTATCAGTCATCGACAGCACCGGACAATCCGCCCAAGCCAAAGTAAGATTGCGTTAAATCCGCCTACCTTAGAGAAAATATTAAGGGCGTTTTTGCAACGGATGAACGCAGAAGGTGCGAAAAATAGAGATCAAATCTGAAAAATATTTTATTAATAAGAGCTAAAAAGACTATGTTTTGCTCTTACCAATTATATGTTTTGGTCCTTTCGGCCTTATCCCTGCTTAATTTTTCCGCGCTGCTCTTAAATGGGGAGTCGTGGGTTCCGTTGCAAATATTTTTTGTTGAACGTACAGCTTAAGGCGCTTAGCGTAGAGCCTGTTTTTTCTTTTGTTTAATCCCATCCCAGCTATAAATCACCAGCGAGCACCAAATAAGAGCGAAGGTGATCACTTTATCTTGGGTAAAAGGCTCGTCATAGAGTAATACTGCCAACAAAAACATCAGGCTGGGGCCGATATATTGGAAAAACCCTAGCGTTGATAGCTTAAGTCGTTTGGCCGCAGCGGCAAACATTAATAAGGGAGCGGTCGTGACAATACCGGCCGAGATCAGCCATAAATTAGTATTGAGTGAGTTGCTGCTCATCTGGCTGGTAGTACTATCGGCAACGCCAAATAAGTAAATAGCAGCTAACGGTAATAGCACCAAGGTTTCTATCGTTAAACCGGTAATGGGATCGACCGGTACTTTCTTACGGATCAATCCGTAAAAGCCAAAAGAAATAGCCAGTACCAAAGCCACCCAAGGCAAACTGCCAAACACCACTAATTGTATCACCACTCCACTGGCAGCCAGCGCTACCGCGACCCACTGCATGGGTCGAAAACGCTCGCCCAAAAACAGCATGGCCAACACGATATTGAATAAGGGATTAATGTAATAACCCAAGCTGGCATCCAGCATATGGTTGTTATTGACCGCCCATATAAATACCAGCCAATTCAAACCAATAATGCAGGATGACAGCGTTAGCAGCGCTAAATATTTAGGTTGGCGCAACATAGCCCGCACTCGCGGCCAAAACTTAAGCGCACTGAGTAGCATCAGCAATAACAAAAAAGACCAGATCACCCGATGCGTTAAAATTTCATAAGCAGGCACCTGAGTGAGCTGTTTAAAGTACATGGGCGCGATGCCCCACAGCGTATAAGCGCCCAAGGCATACAGCGCACCCTTGCTGGCCTGATCTTTTTCCATGTTTTGTATATCTAAGAGTTGTAAATTGAGACGTAGTGTAGCGGCAATCAGCCGGAGTTGGCCAGTAATTAGCAAGGGCTCTCTAGGGCCTGTTGACCTTTCGAGATGATTTTTCAGCAGTTTGTGGGGGAGTATATAAAGCATCGCTTATGCCATGTAGTCACTCTTCCCTCTTTTCATAAATACGAGCGATAACGCAGTAGAAAGCTGCTACAAACGCTGCCCTGCGGGGTCGGCTAAACGCGTTTAACTCGAACAAAACTTAACCGCGAAAGGTCAACAGACCCTAGACTACACTTAGCAGCAGAGTAATTCAGGGCATGCTTCATACTTGGTGAGCTTCATTGTTGGTGCCCCCTGCTTTACAATGCTAATCCGCTTTTATCTTGCAGGCTGACATGACTTCCTTAATCGAACAAGCTGATCCCGCTCCTATTCCCGACACCTCTTTGGCGGTGTTGCAGCAGGTATTTGGCTATCAGAGTTTTCGTGATGGCCAGCAAGAAATCATCGACACCGTGATTGCCGGGCGTGATGCGCTGGTGATTAAGCCCACCGGTGGCGGAAAATCTATCTGTTATCAAATCCCGGCCTTATTACGCCCCGGCTTAACCATAGTGGTGTCGCCGCTGATCTCTTTGATGAAGGATCAGGTGGATACTTTGGTAGCAAACGGGGTGGCGGCGGTATATATCAATAGTTCGCTGAGTCGCGAAGTGATGCAGCGCCATTTTACCGCCATACGCCGTGGCGAGGTGAAGCTGGTGTATGTGTCGCCAGAGAGGCTGCTACAACAAGAGTTTATGGAACGGTTGGGTGAGCTAGAACTCGGCTTGTTTGCCATCGACGAGGCGCACTGTATCTCGCAATGGGGGCATGATTTTCGGCCGGAGTATGCGCTGTTAGGTCGCCTGAAACAGTGGTTCCCGAATATACCGGTAATGGCGCTGACTGCCACCGCCGATGAGGCGACTCAGCAGGATATGTTGAACCGACTTAACCTAACCGATCCGCTCATTCATATTGCCAGCTTCGACCGGCCCAATATTCGCTATACCTTGGTAGAGAAGTTTAAGGGCGCCGATCAGCTACTGCGTTATGTAGCCGAGCAGCCAGGGCTGTGCGGCATCGTTTATTGCTCTAGCCGCAAACGAGTAGAAGAAATGACCGAGCGCTTAATTGGCCGTGGTCATAAAGCCGCCAGTTATCATGCAGGCTTGCCATTAGAAGTACGCCAGTCGGTGCAAGAGCGTTTTATTCGTGATGACTTAGACATAGTAGTGGCCACAGTGGCATTTGGCATGGGCATCGACAAGCCCAACGTGCGCTATGTAGTACACTACGATATTCCGAAGAATATCGAATCTTATTATCAAGAAACTGGCCGTGGCGGTCGTGACGGCCTGCCCGCAGAAGCCTTGCTGCTCTATGACCCAGGCGATGTCGGTCGCGTGCGCCGCTTACTAGAAAACAACGAGAATGCCGAACAGACCCAAGTTGAACTGTATAAGCTTAACGTGATGGCGGCCTTCGCCGAATCAATCACTTGTCGGCGTCAGGTGTTACTTAATTACTTTGGTGAGTATCAGCGCGAGCCCTGTGGTAACTGCGATATTTGCCTTGATCCACCGAAACGTTACGACGGCACTCAAGATGCACAAAAAGCGTTGTCTTGTGTATATCGAGTTGGGCAGGGGTTCGGCGTTATTTATGTAGTAGAGGTGTTGCGCGGTGCCGATACCCAGCGTATTCGTGAGTATGGTCACGACAAACTGTCGACCTATGGCATAGGTAAAGACCAGAGCCAAGAACACTGGGTGAGCGTGATCCGCCAGCTTATTCACTGCGGCTTACTCAGCCAAAATATTACCCGCAACATGGTGCTGCAGTTAACCGAAGCCGCGCGGCCGGTCTTGCGCGGCGAAGTGGGACTTGAACTAGCCGAACCGCGACTGGTAGTGCGAGTTAAACAAAAAGACAAAGGCGAAGCGGCATTAACGCGGCCAGAAGACAAAGCCTTGTTTCAGGAACTGCGTAAATTGCGTAAGCAGCTGGCCGATGAGGCAGACGTGCCGCCCTATGTGGTGTTCAGTGATGCCACGCTCACCGAGCTGGCGCGTTATCGACCAAAAACAGAAGCCGAACTGCTAAGAATTAACGGCATTGGCGCCACCAAACTAGCACGCTACGGCGGCGCCTTTCTGGCCCTACTGCGCCAACAAGACTGATAAGTAAGCCGTCAGCTGTCAGACAAACAATAAATTCAATGCCGAGCGCCGAGCTTAAAGAAAGCGCCGAACCTGTTGCTCGGTGTTGTCTTCTTAAAGTTTTGGCGCCGATTGATAGTAGCAACAGGCAGCTCAGGTGCATATGGGAGGGCAGAGTGCGTCTGCTCCGTCGACCCTCCGCGCCAGGGAAGGCGCGGCGGAGCCCCCATGGATGGGTTTACGGCGAGTCGAACGGAGTAGTGCGCTTTGCCTGACTTACACCCAAAACGTCAACAAAAAGATGTGGCTAAGAGGCAGGCTTAAAGCTGACGGCTTGCAGCGGATCTTATAGGCTGGCGTAATAAGCTGCTAAGTCGGCGATATCAGCATCGGATAAAGGTTTAGCCATTGGCGCCATAATGGGATTGTCACGTTGACCATCGCGAAAGTGCTGTAGTTGGCTCGCTAGGTATGCTTCTTTTTGGCCGGCGAGATTAGGATAAATATCCATCGCTGATATTCCTTCTGCACCGTGGCATGCAGCACATACCGCCGATTTGGCTTTACCTGCGTCAGCATTGCCAGCAGCAAAGGCGGGGGCACTCAGTAGGGTGAAGGCAGCTGCGGCTATGATCAGTTTTTTCATTACTAACTCCGTTATTATTTTTATCGTTTAAATTGCTTCCAAAACAAATAACGGTCGCTGACGACAGGAGCTAGGCTAGCAATGCTAGGTTAAGCTAGAGCAACCATTAGCCATCAACCATCGTTATTTATTTGGCTGCGGCAGTATAAAGTAAGCTTGGGCCAAAATTAAATACAGTTAACGGTGAAAGGACAGAAACATGCGCATAGATAATCAATACGCCAAATTTGACTGGGCCGGCACCGCAGTAACTCCCGCACCGTTGCTATCGCCTAGATTACTGTTACTCAATGCAGATTTAGCCGATGAGCTGGGCATGGCGCTGTCTGAGGCGCAGTGGCGAGACATCACCAGTGGCCAGCAGCTTATGCCGGACATGCAGCCATTTGCTCAAGTGTATGCGGGCCACCAGTTTGGTGGTTTTAGTCCGCAGCTAGGAGATGGCCGCGCTATGTTACTAGGAGAAGTTGTCGGCCCTAACGGTCAGCGCTGGGATTTACACTTAAAAGGAGCTGGCAAAACCCCTTATTCGCGCTTTGGCGATGGCCGAGCTGTGTTGCGCTCATCACTGCGAGAATATTTAGCGTCGGAAGCCATGCACCATCTAGGCATTGCGACTACGCGTGCGCTGGCGCTGGTGGGTAGTAAAGAGCCAGTCTATCGTGAGCAAGTTGAGCCAGGCGCGGGGTTATTACGCGCAGCACACAGCCATCTACGCTTTGGCCACTTCGAGTTCTTTTATTACAGCGGTAAGCCCGAGCATATTCCTACCTTGCTGAACTATCTGATTGATACGCAATGGCCAGATCTCAGTAAAGACGCTACCGGTTATGCCGCTTTATTTGCTCGAGTAGTAGAAAAAACCGCAACCTTGATTGCACAGTGGCAGCTGGTGGGCTTTTGCCATGGGGTGCTCAATACCGACAATATGTCGATGTTGGGCCTAACGCTGGACTATGGCCCTTATGGCTTCTTGGACGCTTACGATCCTGATCATATTTGCAATCACTCGGATCACGCTGGCCGTTATGCCTATGATCAGCAACCAGCGGTGGGCTACTGGAACTTGCAGCGTTTGGCGCAATCTTTGTCTGGGGTGATCGAGATTGAAGCGTTGCAGCAGGCGCTGGGGAGTTATGAGCAGCAGCTAATGTCTACCTATTCGCAGGGCATGCGTCAAAAGCTGGGTCTAACGACATGGGAAGATGAAGATCCGGCATTATTTCGCGATATGTTCGCTTTAATGGCGGCACAAAAAGTGGATTATACTTGCTGGTTCCGTCGTTTGGCAGAGCTAGCTCCATCGGGAGCGGTGCCTACAAATTTGCAGGCCTTGTTAAGCGACGCGACGGCTTGGAGCGAGTGGTTTGTTCGTTATCAGACGCGACTGGCGCAAGAGGGCAAAACACAGGCCGAAAAAGAGCAGCAAATGAATGCGATTAATCCTAAATACATATTACGTAATCATTTAGCGCAACAGGCTATCGAGCAGGCAGAGCAGGGTGATATGTCAGAAGCCGACACGCTATTAATGCTGTTAGCACGACCTTTTGACGAACAACCCGAGTTTAATGCTTACGCCATGCCTGCGCCTGACTGGGCAGAGACCTTATCTATTTCTTGTAGCTCTTAATTTATTTTACGTCTGACGCAGTACGCCGTAAGTTCAAGAGAAAAAAATCGCTTTTCTTTGACTGGCAGCGTAGGGCTTAAGACGTATGGCGATCACTATCTATGCGAGTAATACCATGTTATCGACCACCACTATGTTAATGGCGGCTCAGCCGCTAACCTTTACTAGCTTTTCCAAGTGGGCCGAACAGCTAATAAGCGAGCTGGGATTAGAGCTAATAGAGCGAGAGCAGGGAGCGGACTATCATCAATGGTTGTTGGGCTTTGAAGGAAGTCGGATATTCTTGTGTTTTCAGCACTATGCTGATTGCGCTTGGCTGCAGCCTTTTTGTGCTGCCGACCAAGAAGTAGCCGATTGGCTAACCCTGCAGTGGAACCGGCCTGCGGCAGCGTTCAGCCGTAAGCCGTAAGCTGTCAGTGAAAGATAGAGACAGCGCCGAGTACCAAGCCTATGGTCGAATTCATTCGACCGCTCTTAGTTTTGCGCAGCCAAAGGCTTGGTCTTACCATATAAAATATCTTTGGCCCTTGTCGCTCTTATCTCATCTTAATTTTTCCGTGCCTTCCGCGTTCTTCCGTTGCAGATATGCCTTGGTTTTTTTAAAGCCTTTAAGCAACGGACCGATTTTTCTTAGCAGTGTAAGGCGACCGGCTAAAACTGGCGCATAACTTAACAGGAAACTTATTATGGCACCCAAAGACGTACTGTTGGCATTAGTAGTAATTGGCGTGTGGGGCATGAACTTTGTGGTGATCCTCGCCGGTTTGGATGACGTGCCGCCCATGTTGCTGGGAGCCCTGCGTTTTACCTTGGTAGCCTTTCCTGCCGTGCTGCTGGTTAAGCGGCCCGCAGTTCCTTGGCGCTGGTTAATTGCGTATGGCGGTACCATCTCATTAGGCCAGTTTGCTTTTCTGTTTTACGCCATGGCCAATGGTATGCCTGCGGGTCTTGCCTCTCTCGTACTACAATCCCAAGCCTTTTTTAGCCTCTTTTTTGCCGCTTTATTGTTAGGCGAAAAGATTAAACCCATGCATTTGGCGGGCTTGCTGGTAGCGGCTGCAGGCTTAGCGACCATTGGCTATGGTGGTGATGGCACCATGACCATGCTGGGCTTGGGCTTCACGCTGGCGGCATCGGCCATGTGGGCTCTGGGTAATATAGTGACCAAAAAAATAGGCCGCGTTAATTTAATTGGCCTTATTGTATGGGGTAACTTGGTGCCGCCCTTACCTTTTTTAGCACTGTCGTTTTGGCTAGAAGGACCGGCGGAAATAGCAGAGGCCTTGCGCCATATTAGTAGCCATACACTACTAGCCTTGGTGTATCTCGCCTTTATCGCGACTCTATTGGGATATGGCCTCTGGAGCCGTTTATTACAGCGTTATCCTACCGGTATGGTAGCCCCTTTTTCACTCTTAGTACCCGTGGTGGGGTTAAGCTCGGCGGTATGGTTGTTGGATGAGCAACTTACGTCGGCCCAGTGGATGGGCGCTATACTGGTCATGCTGGGTTTAGGTCTGAATGTGTTTGGCCTAAGAGTATGGAATTTACTTTCAGGTAAAGACAAGCGTGCAGCGAACAGGTAGCATAGCGACGCACACATTCCGGCTCTGATTAAAATTAAAGCAGTTGTTAATGCCGCACGGCTAGTTATACTAAGCGCCGTTTCCGGAATGGGTTCCCTAACCCCATAAATCAAAAAGGTAAAACATGGTTATTTCACCTCAGCAGTACAATACGGCCTTATTCAGGCTGTCTTTATTTCATGTCGCTATTATTGCCGCCAGCAACTATCTGGTGCAGCTGCCTTTTACTCTGTTTGGTTTTCATACCACCTGGGGGGCGCTGAGTTTTCCGTTCATTTATTTAGCAACCGATCTCACGGTACGCATTTTTGGTGCGGCTATGGCGCGACGTATCATCTTATTGGTGATGCTACCGGCGCTGGCTAGCTCTTATGTGCTGTCGGTACTGTTTTTTGAAGCCAAATACCAAGGGCTAGCGGCGCTGTCCGAGTTCAACTTGTTTGTTGCCCGCATCGCGTTAGCTAGTTTTATGGCCTATGTGCTGGGTCAGATCATGGATGTATCGGTGTTTAATCGACTACGCCAAATCAAAGCTTGGTGGGTGGCACCGACGTGCTCGACTATTTTCGGTAATCTGGTTGATACCTTAGTTTTCTTCAGCTTGGCATTTTATCGTTCGCCAGACCCGTTTATGGCTCAGCACTGGGTCGAAATTGCGTGGGTAGATTATGGCGTTAAATTGCTGTTCAGTTTGGTATTGTTTGTGCCCGCCTATGGCTTGCTGCTTAAATATTTAAGCAGCAAGTTTGTGGGTGAGGCAGGTGTTAGAGTACAAACTAGCCACTAAAAATAGAGTAACGGTTAAAGTTTTGTGATGGCCTCAATGTCCAGTGCTTCGGCATAGGCCTTGAGGTCATTTTCGTTAATGCCACGACCTGTTATTTGGATCAAGATACTGTTGGCCACCATCATTTGTAGCTCTTGGCTGTTGCCTTCACTTTTTATCATAGCGGTTTGCCCCTTGATACGCTTAACCTTATAGCCGCCCATGGTAGCCATACTGGGGTTGGTAAATAGCATGCCCATGGTTTGCAGTAGTGGAGAGTCTTTGGTGATGCTGATCTCTAACTGGCCGCCATCTTTGCGATAGCTGCGAGAAGCATTAATGCCGCCACCAAAAAAAGCTGTGGATCCTGCCTGACTTTCTACCTCATCTGCTTTCCAGCCAGATAGTGGCTCGGGAAATAAATTACCTAATTCGCCTGCTTGCAGCTGGCGAACTAAGGTAGATACATAATCAAATTGTGTGACCGCCTGAGATAACTCACCCGCCTGATATGCCTCGGTACCCGCGGTGATCGCCTGCTTAATTTCAGCGTGAGTATCTTCTATTTCATCGGCAAGCAGCATGCCGGGCACGAATATTGCGACCCATAACCAGTGTTTGTTCATACAGACTCCCTCCTGCTGTTATTGCATTTAGTGTAGTTCAGCGATGCCGAATACGGTTAAAGACAAAATAAATGAGAAAGTCGTAAATCTATTTGCAATTACTAATGATAACGATTAGCATTAACTTGCTTTCGAGGAATGACTCTCACAGTTTCTAGCTATGCAGTAAGTGGAGACAGGTTTTGAAGGCGCGACATTGCTCACATTGCTTCCAGAGTTTTTAGGCCAGCTTATGCTGGCCTTTTTTTTGCATTTTTATTGCTATAAACAGCTGCAAAAATCATCTCGAAGGTCAACAAACCCTAATGTAGGTTCAGTGGGAAATTACGCTTAAAGACTTCTTGGCCGCGCAATATACGGCAAAGTGTCAGCTAACAATAAGCGTACTTTTAGTTGGTTGAGCATGTCAGAGGTGGCTAGCTAGTTGCCTAGGAGCGAACAGGCTTTTATGGGATCTGTAGTTGAGTACTGGCAATTTAAAAGAGAATAAACAAAAAGGGAGTGAACAATCGAGAGGGATAAAGCGGAGGGCGAAGAATAAAGTGCCTGCATAGGCAGGCACTTAGAGAAGGGCTTATTCAGTGATGCTGAATTTACCGTTCATAATGCTTACGTGACCTGGGAAGCTGCAGAAGAAGCTGTAATCGTCACCAGCTTTCAGATCTGCAGTACTGAAGGTTACGCTGCTGCTTTCACCGCCACCAATAACATCAGTGTGTGCAAGAACACGCTCGTCATCAGCTTTCAGATAGTCGTGGTCAACACCGGCGCTCATGCCGTCGGTTGCAATAGGCTGCATGTTTTCTGTGGTGCTTAGCACCCAGTTATGACCCATTACGTTTTTAGCCAAAGTACCTGTGTGATGAAGAGTTAAAGTTACTTCTTCACAGCTGGCGGGTACGCTCATCTCTTTTTGGTCAAACTGCATTGCGTCATTACTATTTATTTCCAGGGTACACTCGTCAGCTGCAAAAGCTGGCATTGCTGCCGTGGCTGACATCAATACGATTCCTGCTAAATAATGTGTCTTCTTCATGCATGTCTCCTTAAAGTGTACATGGAACCAGTCACTGTTTTTACGGTGGCTAAGTTGCGGGTACACTACCATAAATTATTGAGAATAATACTCAGTGGTCAAAAATAACACTACGATTATTGGTGATCACAATAACCTAAACTATGATCGACGTCACAAAAAATGATCATTACTAAATAGTTGCGTACAAATAGCTTATGACAGCGTTGTTTATATTCTTGTTCATAACCACAGGGAACCTGTGCATGACTCATAAGTTATACACAGAAGTCAAGGATCATATTTTACAGGATCATGACGATCCCGCTAGAGATCCTGCCCTTGCCTCAGTAGAATAACCACCCCTTGATTGATCCCTTTACTTCAGGAGTTCTGATGAGCACTACGCTTTGGCAGCAGTGTCTTAACCGGCTACAAGATGAATTGCCCTCGGCAGAATTCAGTATGTGGATCCGGCCGCTGCAGGCGGAGCTGGGTGACAACACTATAACCCTGTTTGCCCCTAACCGTTTTGTACTGGATTGGGTGCGGGATAAATATTTACTACGGATCAATAGCTTACTCAGCGAATTTTGTGGCAGTAACTGTCCACAAATGAAATTTGAGGTGGGCAAAAAACGCACACCAGTCAATTTAATGGCCAGCACCGACAGTCGCCAAGCAAGCGCACCCAGTCGGTCGAATAATAAAGAATCAGCTCCCGCGCATATTGTGCCTTCTTGGGTCGAGCGGGCTGAAGATAAGCCACAGCTTGTTTACAAGAGTAATGTTAATGCCAACTATACCTTCGAGAACTTCGTAGAAGGTAAATCGAACCAGTTGGCTCGTGCGGCCGCTCAGCAGGTGGCGGAAAATCCCGGTGGCGCCTATAACCCGTTATTTCTGTATGGCGGAACCGGTTTGGGTAAAACTCACCTCTTGCACGCCGTCGCTAACGGTATTCGTGCCCGAAAAGCCGATGCCAAAGTGATTTACATGCACTCAGAGCGCTTCGTGCAAGATATGGTAAAAGCCTTACAAAACAACGCCATCGAGGAATTTAAACGCTATTACCGCAGCGTGGATGCTTTATTAATTGACGATATCCAGTTTTTTGCCAATAAAGAGCGATCCCAAGAAGAATTTTTTCATACCTTTAATGCGCTGTTAGAAGGTAATCAGCAAATTATTCTCACCTCCGACCGCTATCCCAAAGAGATAGTGGGCGTAGAAGATCGCCTTAAGTCTCGCTTCGGTTGGGGCTTAACGGTGGCCATTGAGCCGCCAGAGCTAGAAACGCGAGTGGCGATTTTAATGCGCAAGGCCGATGAAAATAAAATGCGTCTGCCCCACGAAGTGGCCTTCTTTATTGCCAAACGCCTGCGTTCTAACGTGCGAGAGCTTGAAGGTGCGCTAAACCGAGTGATGGCTAATGCCAACTTTACTGGCCGTGCCATTAATATCGATTTTGTGCGTGAAGCGCTGCGTGATCTACTGGCGCTGCAAGAAAAGCTGGTGACCATGGATAATATCCAGAAAACCGTGGCCGAATACTATAAAATAAAGCTGTCAGACATATTATCTAAGCGTCGTTCACGCTCGGTGGCTCGTCCCCGCCAAGTCGCGATGGCACTGGCTAAAGAGTTGACCAACCACTCTTTGCCGGAAATTGGCGATGCGTTTGGCGGGCGAGACCACACTACCGTGTTGCATGCCTGTCGAAAAATTGCCCAGTTGCGCGAAGAGAGTCATGATATAAAGGAAGATTACTCTAATCTTATCCGCACCTTATCTTCCTGAATCGGAGAACCTCATGCAGTTTACTATCAGCCGCGAAGCCATATTGCGGCCCTTGCAACTGGTGTCCAGTGCCTTGGGCGGCCGCCCTAATCTGCCGATCCTGAACAATATTTTGTTGAGCGTTAGCGATAATTCCTTATCGATGACCGGTACCGATACCGAAGTTGAAATGATTGCTAGGGTTGAACTGCAAGGTGAGGTGACACCGGGGCGCATTACCGTGCCAGCGCGTAAGATGCTGGACTTGTGCCGTGGTCTTCCCGATGGGGCCGAGCTGCGATTCTCTCAGGAAGGTGAGCGTCTTATTTTGCGCTCGGGCCGCAGCCGCTTTAACTTGGCGACGCTCGCCGCCGAAGACTTCCCCAATATTGAAGAATGGAGCTCGGAGCTGGAGTTCGACATTAATCAGCTGGCACTAAAGAAGCTGATCGAGTCGACTCAGTTTTCGATGGCCATTCAAGATGTGCGTTATTACCTCAACGGCATGCTGTTTGAAACCGATGGTCAACTGTTGCGCACCGTGGCCACCGACGGCCACCGTTTAGCCACATGCCAGCGTCAGTTACTGGCCGAGGCTCTGCCAGCCCAGCAGGTAATAGTACCGCGCAAAGGCGTGCTCGAGCTGGTAAAATTGTTAGAGCACGAAGATCAGGATGTGCGCTTACAAATTGGCAAAAATAATATTCGCGCGGTGACGCCAGGCTTTATCTTCACCTCTAAGTTGGTCGATGGCCGTTTCCCGGATTATCGCCGTGTATTGCCGCGGGAGTGCGATAAAACGCTGATTTGTGGCCGAGACGAGCTACGCCAAGCGTTTTCGCGAGCGGCTATCTTATCGAACGAAAAGTTTCGTGGCGTGCGGCTCAATATGCAAGCCCAAGTACTAAAGATTACGGCCAACAATCCAGAGCAAGAAGAAGCAGAAGAGATGCTGGATGTAGATTATCAGGGCACGGATCTGGAAATTGGCTTTAACGTGTCTTACGTGCTGGATGTGCTTGGCACGCTCAAGTCTGATAAAGTAAAAATCAGCCTAAAAGATGCCAGCAGCAGTGGCCTGATTGAGGCTGAAGATAGCGGAGATGCACTGTATGTCGTGATGCCGATGCGATTGTAAACATGGCATTGCTTAACCTGCAGTTAAAAGATTTTCGTAATATTGCTCATGGCCGGTTAATACCGGCCACTGGTATTAATGTACTTATTGGCGCCAATGGCAGTGGCAAAACCAGTATTTTGGAAGCCATTCATTATTTAGGTGTGGGGCGTTCGTTTCGCACCCATCTAACGGGCCGGGTGATACATCAAGGCGAATCTGCCTTTACCTTGTTTGCGCGAATTTGCCAGGGTGACGATAGTTTACCCGTTGGCTTAAGCAAAACTCGCGGTGGCGATACCCGATTAAAGATAGCTGGGCGCGCTGCCGAACGATTAGCCGATCTGGCGCACATTCTACCCATTCAGTTGATCCACCCAGAAGGGTATAATCTATTAACCGGCGGGCCCAAGTTACGACGCGCATATCTTGATTGGGGGCTGTTTTACTCTCATTCGCGTTTTTTTACCGTCTGGGGACAGTATCGCCGGCTGTTAAAACAACGTAATGCGCTGTTACGCCAACAACGACCATACACAGAGCTGCGCTATTGGGACCAACAATTGGTCACTATAGCCGAAGAGTTAAGTCTATTCAGGCAGCAATATGCCGAGGCTATTGAGCCGGTTATCCGCTCGATAGCGGCAGATTTTCTGCCTGAGTATGATTTTACGTTCGATTTTTTTCGGGGCTGGGATCGGCAAACGGACTTAGCTCAGGTATTAGCGCAGGGCCTAGAGCGTGATTTAGGTTTGGGGTACACCCATTCGGGGCCCCACAAAGCCGAGATCAGGATCAAAGCGCGCGGCATGCCGGTGCAAGATTTATTGTCTAGGGGCCAGCTTAAGTTGCTGGTGTGTGCCATGCGACTGGCCCAAGGCCGGTACCTAAAAACTGAATCTAATCAGGACTGTATTTTTTTAATTGACGATTTTGCGTCTGAGCTGGACGAGCACAAGCGGGCATTACTGGCACACCAATTGAACGCATTGGGTGCCCAAGTTTTTGTGTCCGCCATTGATGTGGCCCAGCTTAGTCAGATGATCACACGGGATAACAGCAAGCTGTTTCATGTGAAACAGGGTGAAATCACCGAACACCAGGAGTGCGAGTAAGCCAATGAGTGAACACACTTACGACTCTTCGAGTATTAAGGTATTAAAAGGTCTGGATGCCGTCCGTAAACGGCCGGGTATGTATATCGGCGACACCGACGATGGCTCCGGCCTACACCACATGGTGTTTGAGGTGGTGGATAACTCGATAGATGAATCCTTAGCCGGACATTGTAAAGACATCGTCGTCATCATTCATGGTGACGGCTCGGTGTCGGTATCCGATGATGGCCGTGGTATTCCAGTAGGCATTCACGAAGAAGAAGGCCGCTCCGCCGCCGAAGTTATCATGACCGTATTGCATGCGGGCGGTAAATTCGACGATAACTCCTATAAAGTTTCTGGTGGTTTGCACGGTGTGGGTGTGTCTGTAGTGAACGCCTTGTCTGAAACCTTGCAGTTGACTGTGTGGCGTGACGGCAAGGTACATGAGCAGACTTATCGCCATGGGGTGCCACAAGCACCGTTAGCGGTAGTGGGCGATACCGAAAAGACCGGTACCTTAATCCGTTTCTGGCCTAGCCATGAAACCTTCACGAATACCGAATTTCATTTTGAAATTTTAGCGAAACGACTGCGTGAACTGTCGTTCCTAAACTCAGGGATCTCAATCCGTCTGACCGATGAGCAGACCGATAAAGAGGCACACTTTGAGTATGAAGGTGGCATCCGTGCCTTCGTTGAATACTTAAACCAGAATAAAACGCCGATCCACCCTAAAGCGTTTCACTTTGTGAGTGAGCAAGACGGCGGAATCACGGTTGAAGTGTCGATGCAGTGGAATGACTCTTATCAAGAGAATATCTTCTGCTTTACCAACAATATACCCCAGCGCGACGGTGGCGCTCACTTGGCCGGTTTTAGAGGGGCGCTGACCCGTACCTTGAATAACTTCATGGACAAGGAAGGCTATAGCAAGAAGACCAAAACTTCGGCTTCTGGCGATGATGCTCGTGAAGGCCTGACTGCGGTGATTTCGGTGAAAGTGCCAGATCCTAAGTTCTCTTCGCAAACCAAAGACAAGTTAGTGTCCTCAGAAGTGAGAACCGCGGTTGAGCAAGCGATGAACGAGCGCCTAGCGGAGTTTTTACTAGAAAACCCCGGAGACGCCAAAGTCATCGTTACTAAAATTATCGATGCAGCCCGTGCCCGTGACGCGGCGCGTAAAGCCCGTGACATGACTCGCCGTAAAGGCGCGCTCGACTTAGCCGGGTTACCAGGTAAGTTGGCCGATTGCCAAGAGAAAGACCCAGCATTGTCCGAACTCTACATAGTGGAGGGTGACTCGGCGGGTGGTTCTGCCAAGCAGGGACGTAATCGTAAAAATCAGGCTATTTTGCCGTTGAAGGGTAAGATCTTAAACGTAGAAAAAGCCCGTTTCGACAAGATGCTGTCGTCTCAAGAAGTAGCGACCCTGATCACCGCTCTAGGCTGTGGTATTGGTCGTGACGAATACAATCCGGATAAGTTGCGCTATCACTACATCATAATCATGACCGATGCGGACGTGGATGGTGCGCACATTCGTACCCTGCTGCTGACCTTCTTCTATCGTCAGATGCCAGAAATCGTTGAGCGCGGTTACATTTATATTGCTCAGCCGCCTTTGTATAAGGTGAAAAAAGGCAAGCATGAGCAGTATCTGAAAGACGAAGATGCCATGCTGGAGTACCAAACCAATATGGCTCTGGACGGCGCTAGCTTGCACGTTAACGAGTCAGCCCCCGCCATTGGCGGTGAGCATCTTGAGAAGCTGGTGAAGAATTTCCGTAAAGTGGAGATTCTCATTGAGCGCTTAGCTCGTCGTGCGCCTGAGGTGGTGTTGAACGAGTTAATTTATCAGCCTGCGTTAACGATAGAAGCATTGACTAATGAAGCTGAAGTGGCGGCTTGGGTGAAGGCTATTAATACCTCACTTATCGTAGACAATACTCACGGCGCCGAATACGTGCTGGACTATGAGTTCTTCGATGAGCGTAGCTGCTACCTGCCCAAGGTAAAGGTACGCCAGCACGGTATTGAGCGTGAATTCCCTATTAGCTATGACTTTTTTGCCTCGGGTGAATATCGCAGTATCGTCGAGTTGGGTAACGGCATTGCCAACCTGATGGAAGAAGGCGCGTATGTGAAGCGCGGCGAAAAAATCAAACAGGTTAATACCTTTGCTGAAGGCCTAGAATGGCTGATGCACGAAAGTAAGCGTGGCCTCTATGTGCAGCGTTATAAAGGCTTGGGTGAAATGAACCCCGATCAGCTGTGGGAAACCACCATGGATCCTGGTTCTCGCCGTATGCTGCAGGTGAAAATTGAAGATGCGATTGCTGCCGATCAGTTGTTCTCGACCCTAATGGGTGACCACGTTGAACCGCGTCGCGAGTTCATTGAAGCGAATGCGCTGCGAGTAGCTAACTTAGATATCTAAACCGCTATTGCTATAACGTAGTGCATAAAAAGCAGCGCCTAGGCGCTGCTTTTTTTATGGTTAAAGGCTCATGTCGTGAGGAGTGATACTAGTCTAAGTAAAAATATGATCTATTTTAAAACGGGTTACGAGAGACCACAGAGCCAGCTCCCACAACCCACCATAAACCCATCCATGGGGGCTCGGGAAATACCGACCCTGGTATTACACGGTCGTGGGAGCCGATCTCTGTAGTCTCTCCTTAAGAACCGAGTTGTCTGTAGATGGCGCCAACAGGCAACTCCGTATCCTAGGGTACTTCACCGACCGCCATATGATTAGAGGATTATGTGCTTTTACTCAGAATAATCTTCAGTAATATAATTTTTATCATTCTATATCAATGGCTGCGCGCGCCTGTTCCATAAAGTTGATCCGTCCTACTGGCATACCAAACTTCTTATATTTGTAGCGAAAGTAAGCAGACATATGATCTTCATGTGTCGAAATAATCACCTGCCTGCTTGCAAACTCAGTGCGTAATAATTCAACGAAACCCGCCACGTTAATTTCGTCTAATGTTTGTACTGGGTCATCGATTAGCAGCAAGGTATGTTTCGCATAACGCTGGTTAAGCGCTAGAGTAAAAGAGAGGACTAGAGCAGAAAGCTGGCCAGAACTCATGGAAAAGACTACATCATGGTCTTGTCCTGGTTTTTCATGAAAAGCGATGGAGTTGCCGTCGTTTTCAATGAAAATCCCTAATCCCTGTTGATAACTCTGCATCAGACGTCCTGAATAAATATGAAATAAGATCTCGATCTCTTTCACGATAGATTCTAGATAACTCTTTTTTTCGCTTTCATATATATCTTTAAGCCTCCTAAGATGTTTTTTAAGCTTAGTTGCGCTTTTCACCTCTTGATTTGCTTTTTTATAACTCAGGCCACAAGCTATCGCATACTTCGAAGACGCAAGTGACTGCTGTTGCCGTAAATACGTAATTTTATTTTCAATTTGGCTGTATTTGACTTGCTTAACTGCTGACGGATCTTTTTTAAACACTTCTGTATATAGGTGATCAAAATCAGGATATAGGCAGCTTTCATCTACAGGTTTAAATTTTGAACGCACTCGTAGCTCTAATGCTGGCAATGGTAATTCAGCGTTCAAATCATAGTTTTTAAGCAACAGATCCTGAAATTCGATACCTTCTTTCGTTAATTGTTTAGCGTAGCTGTCTAGCCAAAAAATCTGTTCCTGACTAAAAGTAACTAGTTGACGTTTGTAGGCAACCTTACCCTGTTGTTGCTGTAGGTAATAACTCAATTTTTGCTCAACTGGATCTTGGCACGTCAACTTAAAGTCAGCCAGTTGCTGAGCGAGCTGACTGTCTTGTTGCTCTGCCAGCAGCTTTAGCGTTTCTCCCTGTTTTTCAATCTCTTCGAGTAGTACATCAAAAGACTCCCAGTTATGGCCACATGTAGGGCAAGACTCCGTGGCTCCACCGTGTAGATGAAACTGCTTAAAAGCTCTCACCAATTGCTCTCGCATCAACACCAGACCTACCAGACTCTTATCTAGCTTGTCAGCCGAAGTAATCTGTTGTTTAAGTAGCGTGACCTGATGCTCGAATTCACTCGGTGTAACAGTATCTGGAAGTAGTGCTGTCAAGGAACTAGGAAGAATCAGTTTATTGTTTTTAACCGCTTCAAGCACATCTTGAAACGCGATAATTATCCGCTCAGCAGCGTCATATTGCAGTACTTCCTGTTTCCACATTTGTAGATGAGGCACGCGATGAACGAACGTGAGCATTCTTTGCTGTAATTCTGGCTGTGGTAGGAGTTTTCTAGCAAGTGCATCGTTATAAAGCTGATTTTCATACTGTGAGAAATACTTTATAAACCGCCCTATACGGAACAGTTCACCATCCGGTGATAGCCATTCCTCAAACTGTTCTACTTCGTACTCTACAATTTCCCGATCCCAAGATTGGTTGGTCATTTCGACTAACCGCTGATAGCCTACAGGCTCTTCATCTGGTAACAATTGTTGCTTAGCCTTCGCCCACTTGCTCTCAAGATCCGTAACTTCTCGCTTTTGCTGTGGACCACACAGCTTACCAATTTTAGTATGTGACTGGTTGATATTATTGATTCTCTGCTGGATTTCTCCAATTTCGAACAGATGAGCTATTTGCTGTTGACGATCTTTTTCTTTCTGTTTCAGCAGACGAGTATTTTCTTCCTGTTCCACATAATGAAACAACTCAAAGTCGCGCTTATATTCTGCGCCCAGTAGCTCAGAAAGATAACTCTCTTCATCGGGGATCGCAGCACTACGATCGGCCTCGAGTGTAGATAATTCATACAGCGGTAGCTTTAGTCCCTTTAGTCCTTTATTTCGGTCTAGATCAACTTTACAGGCAGCCCGTTCTAAAAATTTAGTCTGCTCATTTATCATAACTTCGGCGCGGATCGATAGCCAAGCCCCAGCCTTCGCTTGATTATATAACCATGGGCATCCGGGTTTCAGGCTGCGCCCATCTATGGTAAGAGTCTCGAGTTCGATATAGCGTCTAATAGACCCAGTTAATAGCAGCTCTAAGGCATCAAAAAAGGAGGATTTTCCAAAGCCATTAGGACCATCGAGAACAATTAGATGATCACTTTCAACCGATAGGTCAAGAGATTCAAAAATCTTAAAATTATTAATTACTAGGCGTTTAACTATCAAGGCCATGGCCAGCCTCCTTTAATTGCTTACTCATTAATTCAAATAACTCTCTCGGCTGAGCTTCTTCGAATGAGTTTTTATTCGCAAGCGACAACAAGGCTAAGTCAGTTGCAACCAGTACTTTTCCATCAGGTGAGCTTCGAATCCTCTCTCGAATATTTTCTTCAAGACTAGCTAGGCTAGCTCTAGTTGAGTTTTGGATCGTCAATGCCGATATCTTTATCGCTAGCCGGTATAGTAGGTTTTGCCAACCTCCCTTATGGTATTGATTCTTGTACGAGGTAAAGGTTTCAGTATCGGTCAAGATGTTACTAAATACTGATTCAAGCCCCTTTTTTTCAACTTGCTGTAGTAATGCTTCAAGTTCAACTTCGGTATAAGGTAAGACATGCTTCTTAAAGAAGTAACTATCTTCTTCCGTATAATTTACTAATTTACTAGTCCGCTCATTTAAGATGTCAGTTTTCCATACAATCAACAAGTTGATATTTTTCTCTAGAGCAGGATCTGCTGTTGCTCGCTTGCAATCAGCCAGCCACTTCGCTTGGCGTTCTGGAGATATATCTGGTTTACCATGAATAACCAACCAGTAACTGGTTTTATCCGGCTCGCCATGTCCGTATAACTCTAACTCATGATCAGACTTTTGTTTCAAACCCTGCCATTGAAACAACTGTTCAATCAACTTCTGCATCTTTTAATTCCTTAGGTACATTATTTAAAGAGACCAATTCCATCTGCTTAAAGCTAATAATATTATTTCCCCGCATTGAATCTTTTTCTCTCGCAACAGAATCGGCACCAAATTTCACGTGTGTAATGGATGGACTATCTATCGCACGAGTAATTAGTGCCCCACACTCGAATAGAAATTCCACATCTTCTACTAAAGCTTGCTCCAGTATATCGTGACAGATTACGTCTTGAGCTTCTGCTGCTGTATGAATCCCAGTTGGGTAATAAAATTGATCGTCAACCAGCCATGCGAATTGAATTTTTTCGGCTGATGCAATTTCTGCCTGAACTAATTTATGAAAAATAGCAAAAAGTCCCTGTCTAATCGAATCACGATCAAGAGCATGGTCCTTAAATTCACTGAGAGTAGTAAAGCGTCCTTTACGATGCGGCATTGTTGCTTTAAGGAAGTCCATCATTCCTTGGGCATCTAAAGTAATAATTACTGCCAGGTAGCCGTCTAATTTGGCTTGAGCCGTTTGGAATTGCGTATCGTATAGTTCACAAAACTGTTGATAGTAAGTTCCAATATCGATTTGTAGACGACTGAGGAAATACTCTTCATTTTTAAATGCATCATAATCAACAGCTTCCACGACTTCACATAAGGTTGAAAAGTTGATAAATTCCTCGTCTGCTATCAGCTTCTGATGTGTCTTTGAATGGTGAATTTTATGATGAACAGCAATTACTTTTTCATTTATTCGCGCTTCGAGTGTTTCTCTAATTTGGGTGCAAATATTTATTTTCCAGTTATCCAAGCAATCTGTAGCTTTGATCAACGCATTGATCTGGGCTTCAATATGCATATCAACCTCATCCAAAGGACAATAGGACTTAGTTTCACCAGTGCTTTCACTAGGTTGTATAGGGTAATTATAAATATTTACAGGGTAGTAGTCTTTTTTAAATGAATCTGGATAATTTCTTATTTCACGAGCAACGTGAAAGTATGCTGTGATAGTGCCTCGGTCCAGAGCATTTTTCTTTTGTGTTTCAATACCAGCGGAGTAACTAGAGAACAGAGTTTCCTTATAGGCTTTGACTTGATGTAGAGACAAACATTGGCCTTCTCTGAAAATAGCAAAATCATCCTGACTTTCCAGCTGCAGTTTTAGTCCACGACTCATTTCATAATTCTTAGTCATCAGCTCAAGGCAGTGGTATAGAGCTATTTTTCCCTGATAGACAAAACCGCTCCATGTAGAAATCGCAGTATGGGGTAAACTCTCGACTTTTGTAGTCATATAACTTCCTGAAACATAATACCTTCGTTAGTAGCAAAAAATGCCCACTCACTTTTATGGTTTTTAGGGTGGCTATATCCGGTATTCCGCACCTAATTTTTAGATTTAAAATTGAGATTTACATCACAACTTTGACGCTGGGTACAGAGTTTAGCTGACACCTAAAGTGGTGCCATGTATTAATCATCGGTTACGCTTTTTTTATCCTACATAAGGAAGCTGAGGAGCATGCATTACCATCCCAAAATTCAATTTTACACTTTGATTTCAAAACAGCTACTTTCCTCACCTTCTGCAAATGTGTAGGCATCTTCGTCGAAAATAAATATTAAAACAGGTGCGGAATGTCGGCTATATTAGCTTAGTAAGTTCAAGGTCTACTAGTTAATTGTTTTTAAAATCTAGCAGAATTGGGCATTACTGTCTCTAATTATTTTATTATATAAATTATTAGTTGTTTAGAATTTTAAAGGTTGGGATTGGGGTGTAGATACTGCAAAAAATGCTCGTCATTTATTAACGTCGATGAATGGTAGATAATAGAGTATTTATTATAGATTAAAACGATGTTTTTCAGCCGTGAGGCGCACTGCGTACGGCGGAATTTCTCTCTTACGCAACCTCTTCCTTTAGGGGGGGGAGGGTGTCAAACTGCATACCATTACGACATTATAGATTTATATTAAGGACAGCATGATGAGCAAGGATAAACGTCGCCAGTATTCCAGTCAGGTAGTAGACGGGCCAACCAAAGCACCGGCCCGAGCCATGTTGCGTGCGGTCGGTTTTACCGACGAAGACTTCAGCAAGCCACAGGTCGGCATAGCCTCCACTTGGAGTAACCTCACCCCTTGTAACATGCACATCGATAAGCTGGCGGTAGAAGCCGGCGTGGGTGCGGATGCTGCGGGTGGCAAGAGCATCATTTTTAATACCATTACTATTTCTGACGGTATTGCCAACGGCACTATTGGTATGAAGTATTCGCTGGTATCGCGCGAAGTAATTGCCGACTCCATCGAAACCGTAGCCGGCTGTGAAGGCTTCGACGGCATCGTCGCCATCGGCGGTTGTGATAAGAATATGCCCGGCTGCATTATCGGCATGGCGCGTTTAGACCGCCCCTCGGTATTTGTTTATGGCGGCACCATAGCGCCGGGCGCCAATCATACCGATATTATCTCGGTGTTTGAGGCGGTAGGTTCTTACGCCAAGGGCGACATGTCGCTGATTGATGTGAAGCAAATCGAAGACACTGCCATTCCAGGCCCGGGTGCCTGTGGCGGCATGTATACCGCCAACACCATGGCCTCGGCCATCGAAGCCATGGGCATGAGCTTGCCCAATAGCTCGGCACAAAACGCCACCTCAGATCATAAGGTTCAGGATTGCCGTGACGCAGGTGCAGCGGTATTACATCTGTTAGAGCATGATATTAAACCGTCCGACATTATGACCAAAGACGCCTTCGAGAATGCCATCACGGTAGTGATTGCACTCGGCGGCTCTACCAATGCGGTATTGCACCTGTTGGCGATGGCCCATGCCATTAATGTGGAACTGAGTCTGGAAGATTTCGTACGCATCGGTGAGCGGGTGCCAGTATTGGCCGACTTGCGCCCCAGCGGTCATTACATGATGTCTGAGTTAGTAGCCATTGGTGGCATTCAGCCGCTGATGAAAATCTTACTGGATGCGGGTTTACTGCACGGCGATTGCTTAACCGTTACCGGTAAAACCATGGCGGAAAACTTAAAAGACGTCACGCCGTACCCAACGGGCCAAACCATTATCCGCCCACTGGATAACCCGATTAAGAAAGACAGCCACTTACGAGTATTGTTTGGCAACTTAGCACCAGAAGGCTCGGTGGCAAAAATTACCGGTAAAGAAGGCTTGGCGTTTACCGGTCCGGCCCGCGTATTTGGTTCAGAAGAAGAAACCTTAGAGCGAATTTTGGACGGCACCGTTAAAGCGGGTGATGTATTAGTGATCCGCTACGAAGGCCCTAAAGGCGGCCCTGGCATGCGTGAAATGCTCAGCCCCACCTCTGCCATTATGGGCAAAGGTCTTGGCCAAGATGTGGCGCTGATCACCGACGGTCGCTTCTCTGGCGGCAGCCACGGTTTTGTAGTGGGCCATATTTCTCCAGAAGCCCAGCAGGGCGGCCCATTGGCAATAGTGGAAGATGGCGACATTATCACTATCGATGCCGAAACCAATAAGCTGGAAGTACAGCTGACTGACGCGGAAATTGCGGCACGCCTCGCCAAGTGGCAAGCGCCTGCACCTAATTATCGTCGTGGTGTATTAGCCAAATACGCCCACACGGTAAGCTCGGCTTCCACCGGTGCAGTTACCGATAATTTTTAATTAGAGTGAAGTGTAAATGGTGAGACGTGAGGTGAAAAGACCACTTATGTATTGCGCTTTTCCCTAGCCGTTTAAATAAAAAAGATCCTACGGGATCTTTTTTTTGTTTAAAAATTAAGCCGTGACTCTTGAAAGCCAAGGGTGGTGACCGCATATCTAGTGTAAGGCAAGAGAGTCGCTCGCTTGAGGACTCTGGAATTTCCTAGGAAGCTTTTCTAAGAAATAGTTGCTGAGAAAGTTAACTATCTAGCTCGTCCATTTGGAGAGCATCGAGGTCAACAGACCTAAACATCGCTCATTTGAGGATATAAAAATATGTCACGTTTTGATCTTACTCCCCTGTACCGTACTGCCATTGGCTTCGACCGTTTAGCATCTATGATGGAAAACGCCAGTAATAGCAGCAGTAATAACGGTTATCCCCCTTACAACATAGAGCTGCTAAGTGAAGACCATTACCGTATTTCGATGGCGGTAGCCGGCTTTGCACAAGCGGATCTGGATATTACCAGTCACGAAAATACCCTGACCGTGAAAGGCACTAAAGAACAGCCAGAAACGCAGAAAAACTTTTTATATCAGGGTATCGCCGAGCGCGGCTTCGAGCGTCGCTTTCAGTTGGCCGACCACGTTAAGGTAACGGGCGCCGATATGGAGCATGGCTTATTGCACATCGATCTTGTGCGAGACGTGCCAGAAGCCGCTAAGCCGAAAAATATCGTCATCGGCCAAGCCAGCTAAATAATACGTAACTGTGTAAACAAAACGCCGACCCTAGGGTCGGCGTTTTTGTGTTTGTACATGTGAGGCGAAAGGTGTGAGGAGTAAAGAAAAAACACCCCAAGTGGATAATTTTGGGTGCTTCCCCCTCACTCGTTACGCCTCACACCTCACGGTCATTTTTATCCCGCCGCTGGCGCTTGATAGATGGCGTAGATTTCTTCGGCTAAGATCTTGATACCAGCCTGCACATCGGCTTCAGACTGAGCATAGTTCAGGCGAATGCACTCTTTGCTGTGCTGCCAGTGTTCGTCCTCGATGCCCGGGAAGAAGTAATGCCCAGGGACTATTAGTAAGCCTTTTTGCTTTAAGCGCTCGTACAACTCTTGGCAGTGGATCGGCAAGTCTTCAAACCACAACCACAAGAACAGCGCACCTTCTGGCTTGTGAATATGAAACTGCGGCAGGGTAATGGCTTCTTGCAGCCACTTAACCGCTTGTTGCGCTTTGTTTTGGTAGAAGGGTTTAATGACTTCATTGCTGAGCTTAGTCACATCGCCATTTTCCATCATTGGCAAGGTCATGGCCGGGCCGACGCTGCCGGGAGCTAAGTTGATAATGCCGCTGATGTTGGTCATGGCTTTAATTAATTCAGGTGAACCCACCACAATACCGCAACGCACACCGGGCAAGCCGAGCTTAGACAAGCTCATGCACAAAATAGTATTGTCATTCCAAAATGGCTTGGCTTCGGTGAAAATAATATTAGGAAAAGGCATGCCATAGGCGTTATCAATTAACAGCGGAATGCCTTTTTCCCGAGCGATCACGTCGAGCCGCATGATCTCTTCATCGGTTAACACGTTACCGGTGGGATTGGTGGGGCGAGATACACAAATTAAGCCAATATCGTCGCCTACTTCTAATTGATCAAAGTCGACGTGATATTTAAATAAGCCATTATCTAACAGCGTGATGGTGGGCTTGCAGGCCACAAAATGATCTTCACTTAAGGCGCCATCGCCGTAGCCAATGTATTCCGGTGCTAATGGGAATAATACCTTCTTTTTACGGCCATCGGCGAATTCACCGGCCAGTAGGTTAAACAGATAAAAAAAGGCGGTTTGGCTGCCGTTGGTCAGCGCAATATGCTCTGGCCCAATGGCCCAGCCCAGCTCGTTAGACAATAACTTGGCGAGGGCATTAATGTAGGCGTCTTTGCCTTGCGGGCCGTCGTAGTTGGCCATGGCCTTAATTAAATCGCCGTTTTTTATCAGTTGTTGGGCTTGGCTGTCTAAGTAAGATAGTACCTCAGGAATGGCTGCCGGATTACCGCCGCCGAGCATAATAGTGTTGGGCGTGGTGAGACCTTGGTTAAGGTCGTCCATCAGTTGTGTAATACCCGCATGGCGGGTAAATTTTTGGCCAAACGTTGAAAATTCCATGAGATAACTTACCAAAAAGAAGAAGGTTAATAATAAGCGTCACGTTATCCGATATCGTGCTAGCTGTCGACCAACGCACGAGGCGGGGCTTTAAAGACAGCTTAAGACATGGCTGTAAGCCGTACGCTATAAGCTGTAAGTTAAAGATAAAATAATATATCTGCCACGGAACCTACGGAAAAATAGTGATCAGGTCTGAAAGTGATTCCATTGGTAAGACCAAAAACGGTGCCTGTCTTTAGCTGATCGCTTACAGCTGACGGCTTAAAGCCTTGTTTTAGCTCTTACCATTAAATATCTTAATCACTTGTCAATCTTATCTCGTGTCTATTTTTCCGTGTTCTTCTGTGGGTTCCGTGGCAAAAAATATTTAGTCTTTAAAGCTCTTTATTTCAGCTCTCTACTGCAGCAGCGAGATATCCGCGATTTGCAGGAATAGATTACGCAGCTGGTTCAGCAGGCTTAAACGGTTTAAGCGTAGCGCTTCGTCGTCCGCCATCACCATCACTTGGTCGAAGAAGTTATCCACGCTTTCACGCAAGGTTGCTAATTCGTTCAGTGCACTGTTGTAATCGGCATTAGCAAACAAGGGCACTAGGCGCTCGCTTAAATCGCTTAACTGAGTCGCCAGCGCTTCTTCTGCATCGTCTTGCAGTAGTGCAGAGTTCACCTGTGTCGGGATCTCGCCATCAAACTTGGCGAGAATATTACCCACTCGTTTGTTAGCGGCAGCCAATGCGGCAGCGGCGTCGAGCTTGCGGAACTGACTCACGGCTTTTACCCGAGCATCAAAATCGGCAGGGCGAGTAGGGCGGCGGGCTAATACGGCTTGGATGACATCCACGCCATAACCCAAGTCCTGATACCAAGTACGGAAGCGGCCCAGCATAAAGTCGAGAATTTCATCGGCGGCTTTGGCATTGCTCAGCTTGTCGCCGTACAGCACACGAGCCTGCTCAATTAAAATCGGCAGATCCAGATCGTAGCCTTTCTCCACAATAATACGCAGAGCACCTAAGGCAGCACGACGCAGAGCGAAGGGGTCTTTGTCGCCTTTGGGAGTTTGACCAATGCCAAAAATACCCACTAGGGTGTCTAGCTTATCGGCCAGTGCCACGGCGGCAGAGATATCTTGGCTTGGCAGATCATCACCAGAAAAACGCGGCTGATACTGCTCTTTTAGCGCCAGTGCTACCGCTTCATCCTCTCCGTCGTGGCGAGCATAGTGCATGCCCATCACGCCTTGGGTATCGGTGAACTCAAACACCATGTCGGTAACCAAGTCGCACTTAGACAATAAACCAGCACGTTCGGCTTTTGCTTGATCGGCCCCGATGGCGGCGGCAATAAAGCCAGACAAGGCACTAATGCGCTCGGATTTTTCGCGAACCGAACCCAGTTGCTTTTGAAAAAGCACGGAGTCGAGTTGCTCGAGTCGTGAAGCGAGTGGGGTTTTGCGGTCGTTATCAAAGAAGAACTGCGCATCGGCGAGGCGAGGGCGTACTACTTTTTCGTTACCGGAGATTATCTGACTCGGGTCTTTCGACTCGATATTGGTGACGAAGATAAAGGTCGGCATTAAGTTGCCAGCCGCATCGTAGACCGGGAAGTATTTTTGGTCACCCTTCATGGTGTATACCAATGCCTCGGAGGGGACTTCGAGAAAGGTATTCTCAAAGTTGGCAGTCAGCACTACTGGCCATTCCACCAAAGAGGTTACTTCTTCTAGCAACGCCTCGTCTAAGTCTGCAATACCACCTGCGGCGGCAGCAGCTTTTTCTACGCCGTCTTTGATGATGGCTTTACGACGTTCGAAGTCGGCCAGTACTTTGCCGGTATCTTCTAACGTTTGCAGGTAGTCGTTCGCATGCGCGAGCTCTAACTCAGGCGAGCCCATAAAGCGGTGGCCACGTATGGTGCGTGAAGAGTCGATACCCAAAATAGTAGCAGGCAGCAGCTGTTCGCCGAGTAATAGCGTAAGCGTATGCACTGGGCGAATAAACTGAATACTTTTGTCACCCCAGCGCATGGCTTTGGGGATCGGCAAGTGGCTCAATGCCTTCTCAACCATAGCCGGCAACAGCTCGGCGGCGGTTTTACCCTTAATATCGGCAATATGCACCAGCCATTCGCCCTTGTCGGTTTTTAAACGACCGGCTTGGCTTACGTCGATGCCGTTGCCGCGAGCCCAACCCATGGCAGCCTTAGTAGGATTGCCGTCGCCATCAAAGGCGGCTTGCACCGCCGGGCCACGCTTTTCTAGCTGCTTATCGGCTTGTGCCAATGTAAGTTCCGTCACGTAAACGGCTAAGCGGCGCGGGGCGGCATACCAGTGCACTTCACTAAAAGGCAAATCCGCATTCGTCAGTTCTTGTTTAAGGTTGTCGGCAAAGGCGGTGCCTAGGCTGCGTAGTGCCTTTGGCGGTAGCTCTTCGGTACCCAGTTCAACCAGAAAATTCTGTTCAGACATGCTGGTCCCTTATCCTTCTTTTTTACACATGGGGAAGCCAAGCGCCTCGCGAGAAGCATAATAGGCTTCGGCAACGGCTTTGGTCAGGGTGCGAATACGCAAGATATAGCGCTGGCGCTCGGTCACCGAAATGGCCTTGCGTGCATCAAGCAAGTTAAAGGCATGCCCGGCTTTAAGAATGCGCTCGTAGGCGGGCAGTGGCAGTGGCGTCTCTAGTGACAACAAATACTGAGACTCTTTTTCGCACTGCTCGAAGAAGCTAAACAAAAAGTCTACGTCGGCATGCTCAAAGTTATAGGTCGACTGCTCAACTTCGTTCTGATGATAAATATCGCCGTACGTTGTTTTGCCTAATGGGCCGTCGCACCACACTAAGTCGTACACCGAGTCTACACCCTGAATGTACATGGCCAAGCGCTCAAGGCCATAGGTGATTTCACCGGTTACCGGCTTACACTCTAGGCCACCGACTTGTTGGAAGTAGGTAAACTGCGTTACTTCCATGCCGTTAAGCCACACTTCCCAGCCTAAACCCCAGGCACCCAGCGTTGGGTTTTCCCAGTTGTCTTCGACAAAGCGGATGTCGTGCACCAGCGGATCTAGCCCCAATGCCTGCAACGAACCTAAGTAGAGTTCTTGCAAGTTATCGGGTGATGGCTTGATGACGACTTGAAACTGGTAGTAATGTTGTAGTCGGTTGGGATTTTCACCATAGCGACCGTCGGTTGGGCGGCGCGAAGGCTGCACATAGGCGGTGGCCATGGGCTCTGGGCCAATGGCACGCAGACAGGTCATTGGGTGAGAGGTGCCTGCACCTACTTCCATATCCAGAGGCTGGACTATGGCACAGCCTTGCTGAGCCCAATAATCCTGCAGAGTCATGATCAGACCCTGAAAGGTATTGATATCGAATTTTTGCATGATGTGAGCGCCTTGATATAGGTGCATTCGCAGAGAGAAAATAAGGGCTAGAGTATACCTTCTGGCCCGATGCGAATATAGGCTGAATTAGAGGAGTGGCTATGCTAAAGCGTTGCGGTTGGGTGAATGATGACCCCAGATATCAGGCTTATCATGATAATGAATGGGGCGTGCCCGAATACGATAGTCGTGCCTTGTTTGAAAAGTTGTGCCTAGACGGTCAGCAAGCGGGGCTAAGCTGGTTTACTATTTTATGCAAAATTCCTAACTATAGAATCGCCTTTGCTAACTTTTCCCCTGAGTTAATAGCGACCTTTAGCGAGCAAGATGTAGAACGACTGATGCTCATGCCGGAGGCGGGTATAGTGCGTAATCGATTAAAGATACGCTCCATTATTACCAATGCGCGGGCATATCTGCAGATGCAACAAGAAGACATCAACTTTAGTGAATGGCTGTGGCAGTTCGTGGATGGTAGCCCAGTGATTAACCATTGGCCCAGCCTTCACGATGTACCGACCTACACTTCTGAGTCGCACGCCATGGCAAAAGCTCTAAAAAAGCGCGGTTTTTCTTTTGTCGGTGACACTATCTGTTATGCCTTTATGCAAGCCACTGGCATGGTTAACGATCACTTACTAAGCTGTTATAGACATCCGAGTAACGTCAGCAGCTGACACCCAATTTATAACTAGGCTTTGTAGAACAGGTCCGACAAGGCTATATTATTGAATACTCGTGCTTTTACATACGGAATTCTATTATGAAAAAAATCTGCTTAGCTGTGGTAACAACCATTGCACTTTCAGCTTGTACTACCAACCCGTATACGGGTGAAAGAGAAACGTCTAAAGCCGCCATTGGCGGTGGTCTGGGTGCCTTAGCTGGCGCCGTAATTGGTGGCGCATCTGCAAGCTCCAGCGATCGTAAGAAAGGTATCCTGATTGGTGCAGCCAGTGGCGCCGCGTTGGGTGGTGGTGTGGGCTACTACATGGACGTGCAAGAAGCTAAATTGCGCGACCAAATGAGCGGTACCGGTGTGAGCGTTACCCGCAATGGTGACAACATCGTTTTGAATATGCCAAGCTCTATTACCTTTGCGGTAGACAGTGCGGACTTGTCTCCTAGTTTCTATAACACCTTAAGCGGTGTGGCTCTGGTATTGAAAGAATATGAGAAGACCTACGTTAACGTAGTCGGTCATACCGACAACACCGGTTCTGCCAGCCACAACCAAGCGTTGTCTGAGCGTCGTGCTGCCTCTGTTGGCCAGTTCTTGATCAGCCAAGGTGCCGCCGCCAACCGTTTCAACATTCGTGGTGTTGGCTTCAACCAGCCAGTGGCCAGCAACAGCTCTGAAAACGGCCGTGCCCAAAACCGCCGTGTAGAAATTACCTTAAGCCCAATGCAATAAGCATCGGCGCTTAGGTAAACAAAAAATGCCCGCAACAGCGGGCATTTTTTATGGCTGCAAGACGCCCAGTAGCGACATCCATAAGGGTAACACCGCCATCGCCAGCAGTGTCTGGCCGGTGATCACGGCGGCCATCAGTGGCGCGTTACCGCCCATCTGCCGCGCCAGTATATAGGATGAAGTCGCGGTAGGCAGGGCAGTAAAGAGCACCACGACCCCTAGCTCTACTTCTTTCAGTCCCAGTAACCAACCCGCTGTTAGTGCCAGTAACGGCAGCAGACCGAACTTGATAGTGCATGCCTGCCAGAACGCGGCTCCGGTGCCGCGCAGCGCCTTGAGCTGTAACGCGACACCGACAGTAATCAGTCCCAGCGGTAAGGCGGCCTGACCGGCCAGAGCCAGAGTGTCCCGACTCCAACCGGGCAGCCCTATACCAGAGACATTGAGTGCGATGCCGATGAAGCAGCCTAGCAGTAAGGGGTTTTTAGCCAGCGCTCGCATGGCACCCCAGAGCCCAGACTGGCCACTGTCGCCACAGCCGACAAACATCAGTACGCAGAGGATATTGATCAGGGGTACCATGATGGCAATGGCCACGGCGGCGGCGGTAATGCCGGCTTCGCCATACAGGGCGGCGGCTCCGGCCAGGCCCACATAGGTATTAAAACGCAGGGCGCCTTGAAACACCGAACTGAAGGAGGGCATATCCAGGCCGAGTCGGTTGCGCAACAGCCAGAGCCCGGCGGCCAGCAGTATGAGCAGGCCGGCCAGCAGGCCGATCATGCCGCCAAAGGCCACCTGGCCGAAGTCGGCCGTGGCCAGAGTGCTGATTAGCATAGCCGGAAACAGTAGAAAATAGATAAAGCGCTCGGCGCCATGCCAGAACTGAGGTTCGGGAAAGCGCAGTCGCTTGAGTACCACGCCGGTGATAATTAGCAGAAATAGGGGGCCGAGTGCATTGCTGACAGTGAGCATGGGTATCCTTACCAAACGGGAGTTGGCGGCCAGTATACCTGCAGAGGCGGGGGCGTTATATCGACGGCCCGTGATTTAATTGCCTTTTTGGATCAAGAACAGATAAGGCAATTGCTCTGTTTGGCTGGACAGCAGGGCGTGATCCATAAACTGGCAGAAGCTGGGAATATCCCGCGTGGTCGACGGGTCGTCGGCGGTGATCAGCAAGGTTTCACCGGCCACCATGGTGCGCACTTGTTTACGTACCATCATCACCGGCTCTGGGCAGCGTAAGCCGGTGGCATCCAAATGATGCTGGGCATCGATAACAGAAGTGGTCATTACATTATTACCTTGTAGTCATTACCTTCAAATAAGCCTAGCTATTTTAAAGCTGTTTAATTAATGGTCAACCGATAAAAAAGCCTTAAGCCGTCAGCTGTAAGGGAGCAGCTAAAGATAAACACCGTCTTTTGCCGTCTTACCGGACTTGCTCCGGTATCTGCTTTAGTGTTTTAAGAGCGAGATCCTGACTTTCGTCAGGATCTCGGCATAAAAAAGACACCAAATTCAACAGACTTGGTGTCTTTCTCTTCACACTTTCCCTCTAACTCTTCACATTACTTTAGCCTTACACCCGCTCAAACACGGTTGCTATGCCTTGGCCGAGCCCGATGCACATAGTCGCCACGCCAAAAGTAGCGTCTTTGTTTTCCATCAGGTTTAGTAGGGTGGTCGAAATGCGCGCGCCAGAGCAACCTAACGGATGGCCCAGGGCAATGGCACCGCCGTTGAGGTTCACTTTTTCGTCCATTGCCTCCAACAGGCCGAGCTCTTGCAGCACCGGTATTGATTGGGCGGCAAAGGCTTCGTTAAGCTCAAACAAGTCAATATCGCTAACCGACAATCCGGCACGTTTTAGTGCCTTGTGTACGGCCGGCACGGGGCCAAAGCCCATAATGGCGGGATCGCAGCCGGCTACTGCCATGGCTCTAATACGCGCGCGGGGTTTTAACCCTAGCGCCTTAGCTTTGGCGGCAGACATCACCAACATGGCGGAAGCACCGTCAGACAAGGCCGACGAAGTACCGGCTGTCACCGTGCCGTTAACCGGATCAAATACCGGACGTAACTGAGCTAATGATTCAAGGCTGGTATCGGGGCGGATCACTTCATCATGCTCAAACAAGGTCAGGCTGCCATCGGCACCGTGGCCGTTGGTGGCTAAAATCTCGTTGGCGAAGCGACCTTCTAGCGTCGCCTGATGGGCGCGTTGATGTGAGCGCACGGCGAAGGCGTCTTGTTGCTCACGACTAACGTGATACATGCGGCCTAGCATTTCTGCGGTGAGTCCCATCATGCCCGATGCCTTGGCTACATTGAGTGCCAGCCCAGGGTGAAAGTCCACGCCGTGGCTCATGGGTACGTGGCCCATGTGCTCTACGCCGCCAATCATAAACACATCACCGTCGCCGACCATAATGGCGCGGCTGGCATCGTGCAGTGCCTGCATCGACGAACCGCACAAGCGGTTTACGGTCACCGCCGCGACCTGCTTAGGCAGGCCGGCTAATAAAGCGGCGTTGCGGGCGATATTAAAACCCTGTTCCAAGGTTTGCTGCACACAACCCCAATATACATCTTCAATATCACTGGCTGCTAGCGCGGGGTTTCTGGCCAGCAGACCTTGCATTAGATGAGCCGATAAATCTTCGGCCCGCACGTGACGGTATGCGCCGCCCTTAGATCGACCCATGGGAGTACGAATACAGTCAACAATGACGACCTCGTTTAATGCCTTATTCATGCTGTAGTCTCCTTGCGCCAAATTAGTAGAAAGAGTGGTTATCTGCGGCCATTTGGCGCAAACCGTCGCTCACCTGATAAAGCGGGCCAAGATGAGCAAATTTATCGGCTAATGCCACATAGGCGCTCAAGCCCATGTTGTCTAGATAGCGGAATACACCACCATGGAAGGGCGGAAAGCCAATGCCATACACCAGTGCCATGTCGGCTTCGGCAGGGGAGCCGATAATGCCTTCTTCTAAACAGAGCACTACTTCGTTAATCATGGGGATCATCATGCGCGCGATAATATCGTCTGGCTCTAGCTCCACTGACTTGCCGGCGACGGCTGCCAATAGCTTATAGCTTTGTGGGTCCGCATCTTTCTTCAGCTTGCCTTTCTTGTCTTGGCTATAAACATAAAAGCCTTTGCCGTTCTTCTGGCCAAAGCGTTGCTGTTCATACATTACATCAATGGCATCTTTACCCGACTTACTCATGCGCTCCGGGAAGCCTTCGGCCATGACTGCCGCCGCATGGTGTCCGGTATCAATACCTACCACATCCAGCAGATAGGCAGGACCCATAGGCCAGCCGAATTTTTTCTCCATTACCTTATCCACGGCAACAAAATCGGCGCCGTCAGCCACTAATTGACTAAAGCCAAAGAAGTAGGGGAACAGCACGCGGTTAACGAAGAAGCCTGGGCAGTCGTTAACCACTATTGGTGACTTACCCATGGCCGCCGCATAGGCCACCACCTTATTAATAGTGTCGTCACTGGTGTGCTCGCCGCGAATAATTTCCACTAACGGCATGCGGTGTACTGGGTTAAAAAAGTGCATGCCGCAAAAGCGCTCGGGGTGCTTAAGGTTTTTGGCCAGTACAGAAATAGGAATAGTCGAGGTATTAGAGGTAATCACGGTTTTGGGCGCGACGCTTGCTTCTACTTCCGCTAGCACTTGACCTTTAATCTTAGGGTTCTCGACCACGGCTTCCACCACCGTATCTACATCTTGCAAGCCGTCATAACTTAGTGTCGGAGTAATGCTAGCCAGAACTTGAGCTAGTTTTTTACCATCAATGCGGCCTCGTTCAAGTTGTTTGTTCAACAGCTTGCCCGCTTCCGCCATGCCCAAAGCCAGTGCTTGGTCGTTGATGTCTTTCATTACCGCCGGTATGCCTTTTGATGCCGACTGATATGCGATGCCGCCACCCATAATGCCAGCCCCCAGCACGGCCGCTTTCTTGGTCGGCGTTGCTGCCTTCGCGGCTTGTTTGGCTTTGCCCTTAATAAATTGATCATTAAGGAAAATACCCACCAAAGCTCGTGCTACCGAAGTTTGCGTGAGCTTAATAAAATTTTGTTGTTCAAGAACCAGCGCCTCTGCACGAGCTAAGCCTGCCGCCGCTTCTATGGTTTTCACTGCTGTTATCGGAGCCGGGTAATGCGGGCCCGCCTTGGCGGCTACCATGGCTTTGGCCGTGCTAAAGCTCATGGCCGCTTCTAATTTATCTAGCGTGAGCGGTGCTATTTTTTGCGCACGTTTTGCCTGCCAGTCTTGCTTGCCCGCCGCCGCATCTTTTAGTAGTTGTATTGCCGATGCTTCAAGTTGCTTGGTATCGACTACCGCATCCAGTACACCCAAGCGTAAGCATTCATCTGCTTTGTTGTCTTGACCGGTGGTTATCCACTCCATGGCGTTATCGGCACCAATTAAGCGCGGCAGTCGTACCGTGCCACCAAAGCCGGGCATGATGCCTAGCTTGGTTTCAGGTAAACCAATACGAGCACTGGCATCGCCAATACGAAAATCGGTAGACAGTACGCATTCACAGCCACCGCCCAACGCGTAGCCGCGGATCACGGTAACCGTGGGATAGGGCAGGTCTTCAATGCGATTGAAAAGGAGGTTGGCTTGAGATAGCCACTCAGCGAGAGTGACTTGTGGTAGGTCGAACATCTCCAGAAACTCAGTAATATCGGCACCCATAATAAAGTTGTCTTTATCACTGGTTATCATGAGTCCCGTTATATCCGAACGTTGCTCTAGTGTACTCACCGCTTGTTCTAGTGAGGCTAGGGTGGCACGGTCTAGCTTATTAATGCTGCCTTTACTGTTAAAGCAGAGGTGAGCAATATTGCCTTCTACTATCTCTATTGAGAGGGCTTCGCCTTGGTAGATCATTTTCATGTCTCCTTAGTTCCCTTAGGCTGCTCCGACACGGGCGGGCAGAGATAGAATTACTATGAACAGAAAAACAGCAGAGTTCAACATCTAATTAAAACAAACGTTTTAATTTTTATATGGGTATTTTGTCGCCCTTAAATAACCGCTAACCCTGCGCAAAAGATGACATCTCTCGTCGATTCAGCAACAATGTGTCGCTATTTTTCTAGGCTCGCCGATAAGATTGAAACCTCAATATTAGGTGGCTTTACCTTGCTTGGGAGTAAGCTTCATGAATATGTCTCCCTATTTGATACCGGCTGCGCCCTTGGTGTGGCAGCAGGAGATTAAAAAAAGCCGCTTTATTGCTTATTTGGCTCATACTCCAGATGCACAAGCCGCCAAAGAATTTATCGACGCGGTGCGCGCTAAAGAACCGGCGGCCGGGCACCATTGCTGGGCTTTTGTGGCAGGCCAACCAAGCGATTCACGCGTGCTGGGGTTTAGCGACGACGGCGAACCCTCGGGCACGGCAGGTAAGCCCATGCTGGCGCAGTTACAGGGGGCGGGGGTTGGCGAAATTACCGCCGTGGTGGTGCGTTACTTTGGTGGTATCAAACTTGGCACCGGCGGTTTAGTTCGCGCTTATGGCGGCACGCTGTCGTTGGCTATGGCGCAATTAGCAGTTATCGAGCGGCGTATTTTTTCTGAGCTGAGTCTTACGCTGCAGTACAGCGAGCTGCCGGTGGTGGAGTTCTTGCTGGGGGAATATCAAGGACACTGGCAGCACATTGACTATGGAGCCGAAATTAGCGGGGTGTTAGCGGTCGAAATGCGCGATGTGGCCGATTTTTGCCGTCAATTGCTAGATCGTAGTCAAGGAAGAGTCATTGCCACACCGCTAACACCGGATGCTGGTTAAACTATTAGTACATTGGAATACCATGCATATACGCACAATTATCCGCATTGTTGGCATTTTAGTTGCTCTGTTCAGCGTCACTATGTTGGCCCCAGCCTTGGTGGCCTATATTTATCGAGATGGCGCTGGTCTCGACTTCTTTAGCGCCTTCGTTATCTGTTTGTGCCTAGGTCTAGCGTTGTGGTTCCCTAACCGTACCCACAGTAAAGAGCTGCGATCAAAAGAAGGCTTCCTTATTGTCGTCTTATTTTGGACGGTGCTGGGCAGCGTGGGGGCGATTCCCTTTATACTCAGTGCCGAACTAGACATGACGGTAGCAGAGGCCTTCTTCGAGTCTTTCTCAGGGCTAACAACCACGGGGGCCACCGTAATAAGCGGCCTAGACACCTTACCCAAGGCAATTTTGTTCTATCGACAAATGCTGCAGTGGCTGGGTGGCATGGGCATCATAGTGCTGGCAGTGGCTATTCTGCCTATTCTAGGGATTGGTGGTATGCAGCTGTTTCGCGCCGAAATACCTGGGCCGGTAAAAGATAACAAAGTCGCGCCGCGTATAGCGGAAACTGCTAAAACCCTATGGTATATCTATCTGATACTGACCATTTGCTGCGCTCTACTCTTGTGGTTAGCGGGCATGAATATGTTCGACGCTATTTGCCATTCCTTTTCTACCATAGCGATAGGTGGATTTTCTACTTACGATGCTAGCGTTGGCCATTTCGATAGCCCGACTATTAACCTGATTATTGTGATCTTCTTACTGATAGCTGGCGTCAACTTCAGCCTGCACTTTGCTGCATTTGCCAATCGCGGGCTCAAACTATCAGTGTATCGCTTCGATCCCGAGGTAAAAGTCTTTATTGGAATACAGATAGTACTGACGCTGATTTGTATGTCAGCTTTGTTAACACATCAGGTTTACAGCAGTCCTTGGCAAGCACTGGATCAGTCACTGTTTCAGTCGGTTTCCATTGCGACGACCGCCGGCTTTAGTACCACGAGCTTTTCTACATGGCCTTTATTTGTGCCAGTATTGTTAATGATGGCTTCTTTTATCGGTGGCTGTGCGGGTAGTACCGGCGGCGGCATGAAAGTAGTACGCATCATGTTGCTGAACCTGCAGGGCATGCGGGAATTAAAGCGATTAGTCCATCCCAGAGCCGTGTATCGAATTAAACTTGGCAATAAAGCATTAGCTGATAAAGTGGTTGAAGCGGTATGGGGATTCTTTGCCGCTTATGCTTTGGTGTTTGTACTTTGCATGCTGGCGCTATTGGCGACTGGTATGAATGAGTTGACGGCCTTTACCGCCGTAGTCGCCACCTTAAATAATCTAGGCCCAGGTCTGGGTGACGTGGCGGCTAATTTTGGTACCACTTCCGATGCAGCCAAGTGGATAATGATCTTGGCCATGCTATTTGGGCGTCTTGAAATTTTTACCTTGCTGGTACTGTTTACACCAGCGTTTTGGCGTAGCTAAAGAGGAGTTTATGGAAAAGCTATTGGTACTTTATTCATCTCGTAATGGTCAGACACAAAAGATCATCGGGGCGATGCAAGGTGAGTTTAGTGGTTATGATGTGGAGCTAGCTGATTTGCATGGCCCCATTCGGAAAAACCTGAGTAAGTATGACAAGGTACTAATTGGTGCTTCCATTCGCTACGGTGATTTTCATCGCGACCTCTACAATTTTATTAATATCCACAGTGAGCAGCTGTCGGCAGCCGATGCCAGCTTCTTCTGTGTTTGCTTAACTGCGCGTAAGCCAGAAAAAGCCGTTCCCGGGAACAATGCTTATATAAAGAAGTTTTTGGTCAAGTCTCTTTGGCGCCCAAGAAAGATAGGGGTGTTTGCTGGGGCACTGAAATACAGTGAATATAACTGGTGGCAAGCTCGGCTTATTCAGCTGATTATGAAGATGACCGGCGGCAGCACAGACACCAGCCAAGATCTAGAGTTTACTGATTGGAGTAAGGTAAAAGAGTTTGCCCAGCTGGTTGCTCGACACAAGTACGAATAACGACCAGTAAACATAGTAAAACAGCGCTTTCAGTTCACTTTTTGTACGTAAGGGCTTTTTTTGATGAAAGTGACAAAAAAACCTTGCGCTAAATCTCTAGCTCCCTATAATGCGCACCACTGACACGGAGCAACACGCTCACGGTCACAAGGGTTTGTAAGAACGGAAAGATAGTTCGAAACAAACACTTGACGAATACTACGGAGTGCGTAGAGTACGCATCCCTGACCTGAGATACGGTCAACGCTCTTTAACAATTTATCAAGCAAACTGTGTGGGCA